>NZ_QPTY01000089.1:0-1563 GCF_005236045.1 Enterococcus sp. VV15 | reverse complement strand
GAAAATATATTAAGTTTGATCAATGAGAGACCGGTAAAACATTGTATAGTATTTTACACAGGATTATGGACTTGACTGAAATAGATTATCTTTGTTTTTATTTATAAATTATCGATGTCTTAGAAGGTAATAGTTTGCTTAGTCTTAGCAACTTAATTACAAATATCATATATATATTCTTTTCGTTCCATTTTATACTATAAGTTAAGTAAAATTATCTAATGAACAGATTGTTTTTTTTTTTTACTAAAATGGAAAAAATTCAGATTGTAGATAAAATTAATAGTTGATAGGTTAGTTTTCAGTCTTTTTACATCTCTAAATAGTGGAGTGTCTTGAGGCGCTTTTTTGAGAAAGGGCAGAAAAGGGGCATTGACTGATAGTGGAATTTTTATGATAATTTTTGAATAGTCCAAGTTAACTAAAATGTTGATATGGAAGTGTTTTGGAGTTTTTGGTATATATTTAAATAGTCTTTAGATCCCTACGTGCATTACACGGAAAAGCAGCGCGTATCAAAGAAATCGGTCGTTAATCTATCGCTATCAGATAGTGGAAGAACCCTTGATTATCAAGAGTTCTTTTTTATATCAAAGAAATAAGAAGATAAGACTTATACTGTCAATAAGAGAAAAAAATTCTTGGACTATTTCTTATACAGTATCCGTAAAAATAATAAAACCACATCGGATAATGGAGGTAGTTTTACGGTTGCGCTAGGAAACTCTTAAAATACTTTGTCACACGGACGGTATTCGGAAAATAAAAGCAGTTAGAAAAGGAGTTTGGAAATAATAGTTGTGGTAACACCAAATTCAATGAATGTTGTCAGCCAAACAATAAACATATGAATATTATAAATATTAAAACAGAAAGTAAGACAATTAGTTTATAAAATTGATTGTCTTTTTATTTCGCCACAAAATAAAAGGAATCAATAGTAATCCGAAAGGAGCAACTGTAATAGATAAAACAGTCAGTAACAATAAGCTCCAACTATCAATATATGTAATAAGTTCTTGGCTGTTATCGATTTTTTCTATTTTACTGGGTTTATGTAATGATTTTTGCTCTTCTTCTTTTAAATCATGGGGCTCTTTCAATAATTCATCAATTGATATTCCATAATATTTACTTAACTCGACTAGTTTATCGATATCGGGATAAGCTTTACCTGTTTCTCATCTAGAAACGGATTGGCGAGAGATATTTAAAAAAGCTGCTATATCATTCTGAGAGAAACATTTTTCCAATCTGAAATGTTTAAGACGTTTTCCTATAGACATTCTAATTTTTCACCCCTATCTACTGTTTGGTCAACTTATGGTTGAGCTATATTTTATTATACGATATTTATTGGAATGATTAACTCAAATTTCGCAATTGACGATTGATTTATAAGGAGGCACTCTATGATTACCCTTAAAGTAAACGGATAATTGCTTTTAAAAAAATAAAAAAATGAAACAATAAGTTTATCAAAAGGAGTCAAGTCCATAATCCTGTGTAAAATACTATACAATGTTTTACCGGTCTCTCATTGATCAAACTTAATATATTTTC
>NZ_QPTY01000088.1:0-1610 GCF_005236045.1 Enterococcus sp. VV15 | reverse complement strand
AAAGAATTTCAGAATCGTATCACATTACTTTAGTGGAGTGGAATCATGATAAAGACCACGTTCATATTATGTTCAAAGCTCAACCTAAAACAGAATTGACAAAATTCATCAATGCCTATAAAAGTGCCAGCTCAAGATTGATAAAACGTGACTTTCCAAGAGTCAAACAATTTCTTTGGAAAGAAATGTTCTGGTCTAAAAGCTTTTGTCTTCTGACAACTGGTGGCGCACCAATTGATGTGATTAAGAAGTATATCCAAAATCAAGGAAACAATCATAAATAGAAAGTAGGTGAACTTTATGGAACAACTAAAAGCATACAAATTCAGAATCTATCCAACAGAGGAACAAGAAATCTTCTTTGCCAAATCTTTTGGTTGTGTCCGTAAGGTCTACAATCTAATGCTTGATGACCGAAAAAAGGCGTATGAAGAAGTTAAAAATGATTCTTCTAAAAAAATGACTTTTCCGACACCAGCTAAATACAAGAAAGAATTTCCGTTTTTGAAAGAAATTGATAGCCTTGCTTTAGCCAATGCCCAACTTAATTTAGATAAAGCATACAAGAATTTTTTTCGGGATAAATCCGTTGGATTTCCACGTTTCAAAAGTAAGAAAAATCCTGTTCAGAGTTATACAACGAATAATCAAAATGGTACAGTTGCTTTGATTGATAGTAAATTCATCAAAGTTCCTAAATTGAAGTCATTAGTAAGAATTAAGCTTCATAGACAACCAAAAGGGATTATCAAATCTGCTACAATATCACGTCATTCTAGCGGTAAAT
This sequence comes from Enterococcus sp. VV15, assembly GCF_005236045.1. Taxonomy (NCBI): domain Bacteria; kingdom Bacillati; phylum Bacillota; class Bacilli; order Lactobacillales; family Enterococcaceae; genus Enterococcus; species Enterococcus sp. VV15. The sequence goes on along the minus strand of NZ_QPTY01000088.1, from coordinate 823 downwards.
ACTATATTTCTTTGTTGTGTAAAGAAGAAATTATCGAATTACCTAAAACTAATTCCACAATTGGTATTGACTTAGGTATTATGGACTTTGCGATTCTTTCTGATGGACAAAAAATCGATAATAATAAATTCACGTCCAAAATGGAAAAGAAACTAAAGCGTGAACAACGCAAATTGTCTAAGCGTGCTTTATTGGCTAAAAATAAAGGTACCAATCTATTTGAAGCTAAAAATTATCAAAAACAAAAACGCAAAGTAGCTAGATTGCATGAAAAAGTAATGAATCAACGTACTGATTTTCTGAATAAGTTGAGTACAGAAATGATCAAAAATCACGATATTATCTGTATTGAAGACTTAAACACAAAAGGTATGTTGCGAAATCATAAATTAGCTAAAAGTATTTCTGATGTTTCTTGGTCAAAGTTTGTGACTAAATTACAATACAAGGCTGACTGGTATGGACGAAAAATCATCAAAGTAGATAAATGGTTTCCGTCTAGTCAGATTTGTTCAGAGTGCGGACATAAAGATGGCAAGAAATCTCTTGAAATTCGAGAATGGACTTGTCCTGTTTGTCATACTCATCATGATCGTGATATCAATGCTAGTATCAATATTCTGACCGAAGGTCTAAGACTACATTCTATGGGATTGGCTTAGATCCAATCATCAAGAACCGTAGGAACTACGGGGATAGCTTGGTAAATAAGAGACACCGCTGTTAGTAAAGAAATACGCTATCAAGTATGCTCTATTCCCAAGAAGCTCCCACTTCAAGCGTTAAGAACCGTCAGGTTTAGCTAAGTGGTGAGTAGTTCACT
>NZ_QPTY01000087.1:0-1618 GCF_005236045.1 Enterococcus sp. VV15 | reverse complement strand
AAAAAGCACACAACCTTGTATGATTAAAGTGACTAAACCAAACCGACAAGGAGTGTGCCTTATGTTTAAAAATTATACCATCAATCAAACGACTTTACTATTAGATATAGAACAATATATTTCAGAAACTGATGTTGCTTTTGCGGTTAACTCGTTAGTAGAAGCCATCCCACAATCGCTCTTCAATCAACTCGAACATCAGCTGGAAAGACCTGCCTATCATCCCAAAATGATGTTGAAAATTATTTTGTATGCTTATACACAACGGGTATTTTCTGGAAGAAAAATAGAATTTCTATTGGATGATAGTTACCGTATGCGCTGGTTAGCGAACCACCAACAAGTGAGTTATCGTACCATCAATCGATTCCGAAGTCACGAGACAACTGCTCATCTTTTAGCGGAAGCGTTTGTCTTATTTCGACGTCAATTGATTACCAATCAAGTAATTGATAATGAAGTGATTTTCGTTGACGGTACAAAAATTGAAGCAGATGCCAACAAGTTCAGTTTTGTTTGGCGAAAAGCAACCACTCGTTATGAACGATTGTTAGATGAAAAATCAGAAGCTTTTTATCAGACGCTGTATCAAGATGAAATTCTTCCTTGCTTAAAAGAAGAAAATCAATCCGTTGGATTGATGAGCGACCAATTGGAAGAAATCGCTCATCACTTAGAAGCAGAACTACAGGAAACAGAACAACAATTACAAAACGAAAAACGGAAAGAAAAACAGAGCCCATTAAAGAAAAAGTGCAGAACCTATAAAAAATATCTACGAAAAGTTCAAACAGATTATCTGCCAAGAAAACAAAAATACGAAGCCTATATGCGCTTGTTTCAAGACCGCAACAGTTTTTCAAAAACTGATACAGACGCTACATTTATGCGAATGAAAGACGATTACATGCGCAATGGACAATTGAAACCAGGCTATAACTTACAAATCGCAACAGAAAATCAGTATGTACTAGCTTATGATCTCTTTCCAAATCCAACAGATACAAAAACGTTAAATCCATTTCTGGACAACTTTTTAGAGCAACACAAAGAACTACCTGAATATATTGTGGCAGACGCAGGTTACGGTAGTGAAGAAAATTATATGTATATCCATGATGTGTTACATAAAACGCCTTTGATTACATATGGTAGCTACCATAAAGAAAGCAAGAAAAAATACAAGGATAACCCATTTAACGTTGAAAACTGGCTCTACCTTGAAGAACAAGATGAATACATATGTCCATCGAAACGTCCAGTGCCATTCAAGCGGTACAGTCGAAGAAAAGATAAAGGCGGATTTATCCGAGATTTTAAAGTCTATGAATGCGAGGATTGCGAGGCATGTCCTGTTCGTAGCCAATGTACAAAAGCCAAAAGTAATCGGAAGCGACAGATCCTAGTCAACAATTCATGGAGATACTTCAAAGCAGAATGTAAGAGGAAGCTTTTAGATGAAAAAATAGGTTCGATTTATGGAAAACGAAAAATCGATGTCGAACCAGTATTTGGTCATTTAAAGGCTCAATTGTCGTTCCATCGTTTCCACTTGCGTGGGAAACAAGGAGCGAAGATTGATGTGGGATTAGCCCTAATGGCGTTAAATTTGAAAAAA
>NZ_QPTY01000086.1:0-1628 GCF_005236045.1 Enterococcus sp. VV15 | reverse complement strand
ATTAGATAAGTTCAATGAAGTAAGTAAAGGGAAAGTGCGAATTGCTGGATGGCTGGTACCAGATAAACCAGAAGGTGCAATCGGTAAATTTGCGTATATCTTAATTATGGAACATGGTACCACAAAAGAAATCACTCGTGTGGCTTCGCAAGGAATCAAACGACCTGACGTGAAGAAAAATTATGGTTACAAAGGTGGCGATACCCTAGGAATGGACGTCACAGTGGATCTAAGTTGGATGAAAAAAGGCACGAAAATTGATGTCATTTTCCGTCGTTGTAACCAAGCAAATGGTGAAGGCGCAGTGAATGATGTGCGGATTTCTGATATTTATTTGACACTATAAAAATAGCCCCTCAATGAGGGGCGGTACATAATTATATTCAGCTATAAAGATTTTTTGTGTTTATCCTTATATTTTCTGTGTTTTTTTATATTTTTCTTTGGAAATAATTGATCTATTGATTTTGAACTGCTAAATCCTAGTTGAAGTGCAAGTATCTCACTTGACGCAATAGTATTTATAGGGGCGTAAATTTTACTATAATTATATCCAGGGTTAACAGACTTCATCAATTGTTTCAATACACATAAAACTACTGCAATTCTATTTGTATATTTACTATTGGCTTTATCAAATTTATATAATATTTGTTTCCAATCATTATGTATGATTGGTGTAGTATGCAGTTTAATATCGATTATATTCGAATTATGCGCACAAACATTTCTAACAAATTTTAAACATTTCAACCATGAAATTAGTTCTGTAGGCGTGCATCCATAAAAATCAGCTAATCTTTTTTGATTATTATTTGACATTAAATCTACTAGATGAATTGCATCACCAAAGGTTAACACGTCGACCGCAAGCCAAATTGATGGGAACTTTTCAGGGTTTAAATTTATTGGCTTTGTTATTTCTGGATTTGAAGAATTTGAAATTTTAGATCTAAGTCTTTTTTTGAAATCTTTTTGTCTATCACTTAAATAGTATTTACAATATTCATCTCTGTTACACCAAGATGGAAATTTAAGATATTCAAAAGGTCCTAACCTACCTAAAACATAAGCTATATTAGTTTTAAATGAAACTTCTACTTCTTCAATACAATGAAGTAAATATACACGAAGATTTTTATCTTGGTAATATCTACTTACTACTTGATCAAAGTTTGTTCCTTCATAATTAATTTCACCATCTATTACACGGGACAAAGGTCTTGCTACTTCTTTAAACCTATAATAACCTAGTTGATTAAGCATTCTTTTTGCATTCTCAATATTAGTGACAGTCATGCCTCTTGATTTAAAAAGCTCGACTTGCTCACCATAAGAAAGAGGGATTGGAATTTTCATCAATTTCACACTCCTACATAATAAAAAACCCCCACCACAGAACGTATCTGCCCAAAAGGGAGTGAGGGTATCGGCATATTCAATAACATTATATCATAACTTTAGATAATGTACAGCGATTTAAAAAGAAATATGAACTATGCTCGCATAACCATATGCGCTTAACTTAAATCTTATGAGGCATATAAAATACCTCAACCAATCATTTTTGGCTGAGGTATTTTTTCGTTCTTCTGAAAAAATTAAGCAAATAATAGACTAAAAAATAA
>NZ_QPTY01000085.1:0-2139 GCF_005236045.1 Enterococcus sp. VV15 | reverse complement strand
TAATGAATGAAACAATCAATTCCACAGGGCGTAAGGTTTCTGCGTATATCCATATTCCATTTTGCGAGCATATTTGTTATTACTGTGATTTAAAGATTGATTATGTTATTTTATGGACTATAAAACAAGTAACGATTATGACTCTAAACCAACTTTTTAAGATGATGTAAATTAATAACAATGTTATTAATTTATAATTATGTTGTCTTTATAAGATTTATAAGACAAATATAATTTTGGAGGATTCATAATGAAAAAGAAATATCTGGGTTTGAAAATGTGGGTTAGTGTAATAGCAGTAACTTTTGTTTTGTCCGTAGCAGCAACAAGTGGCAGTATGATTGTTTCAGCAAATGAGTTGATTCTAGATGAAACTCAGAATAGTGAAAGTCATTTTAATCATGAAGATTTGTCAATTTATTACTCGAAAGAAGAAAAGAATTCTGAACTAGCCCTTGAAAAAATCAGGGAAGAGTATGGAGACATTCAACCTAATTTTAACGAAAATGGAGAAATAGTATTAACGCCTGAAGATGAAACAAGACTGAATAAAGCAACAAGTGAGTACTTGAAAGCGTTAGGATATAATCCGTATTTAAGAAGATTTGGTCGTAATTGGTGGAATAGCAGAAATTTTATCGGTGGTGTTATTGATGTTGCGTTTATTGTGCTTGGATTTGGTGCAGGAGCTAGATCGGCAAGCCAAATAATACAGATAATTAGAGCAAATAGCAGAAATATTACTCGGTCAATCGAGAAACAGTTAGCGACTAAAGTTGGAATCACTATTGGTAATTGGCTATCTGCTGGATTAGATGTCGCCGGTGCTCTATCTGGAGTAAGTCTTGGTTACGCCGTTGCGTGGGGAATTGACTATGTGGATGGCAAAAGACTAGATGGGTATATTTTAGCGTAAAATGAGTAAGAAGTTCAGGGAATTTCTAAACAGAACGAATAAAATTCTTCTTTTTCTTATCCTATTTTTTTTCATTTTGAGTATTATTTCGTTTATACAAAAAAAGTATGTGCTCTGTTTTTTGAGTTTTATTTTTGTTCCCACGATATTTAGGATATATCATTTGATGAAAAAATTTTTAGAAGATGATGTACAAGATTAAGGGAGAAAAGTACTTGCTGCTATAGAAATCGCCTAAGGGTTTAGCCGATACTTCGGCTGGATAGCTAGTTGCAGAAGGGGTTGATCGAGTAGATGGAAGAAATGATAATTATCTGTGGTCATAGCACTAGACAAGTTTAAAATTCAACTAGATAAAGGAGCTATAAGTGACAATAGGAGAAAAATTGGATTTTGCAGGCAGAGTACTATTAGGAATATTGAGTATATGCTGTTTTATAAATGGCACATGTTTTCTATGGAAAATAAAAACAATTGTTCATTTAAATGTAGGAAAAGAAATATCAAGAACAGACTATCTAAAAGTAGAAACATATCTGGAAAAGTGCAAGTTATTTGTTTTTCTAGAATTTTTTATTTCTTGCGATAAACTTAATTTTAGTACGTTTTTAAAAAACTACTCTCTCATTCGTTCAAAAAGTGTTGGCGGAATTACATGACTGAAAAAGAACAAGTAAAAAAAATAGAATAAGAGTATCGCTGATCTATCAGAAAATGCCACAGTGAAAGAATTTAAAACAGTAATGAAGTATATAGCAGATGAAGCAAATCGGAAGCAGCGGAAATTAGTGGGGTTGGATAAATAAATTTTTTAAATCATTCTAGACTGAAATCTTATACTCACATTTTAAAATAGAATCAAAAAATGCATGAGATTCACTGAAGTAGAGATGCTACTATAGAAGTGAATGATCTCATGTATTTTTAAAGTTTTTACGTTTGAATATTAATTCTTTACTATCAGAAGCCAACGTCCCCATCAAAGCCATCATGGATCGAGTGGGTCATGCCAATATGAAAACAATGCTAGAAATTTACAACCAAGTGTCTAGTACAACGAAAGAAAAAGTGATTCAAGAAGTTGATTTTTGGATTTTTTAGTAGATTTGTTTGCCAAATACGTTTGGTATGCGTATATGAGAGGTTGTAAGCAAAGCGCTATGACCTGAGCAATTAAGGAAGAATCTGAGAAAATAGCTTTCCATATTTTTGCAGATTTTGAC
>NZ_QPTY01000084.1:0-2223 GCF_005236045.1 Enterococcus sp. VV15 | reverse complement strand
CGCACCCCGCGCACGCGAAAAAACAATCAGACTATGGAGCATTTGGCTGTTGATGATTTGAAATCTGATTAATAAGTTTTGGGGACCGGCCCCCTCTAACAGCCGGTTAGAAGTGCCAAATTGGCACATTTTAGTTTTTGGGAGGTGAATTCGGCGTTACCCGTCTACTTGACATACGGGTAACTTAACGGAAGATATATGGCTAAATTTTATAAGACGAAAATTAAAGAATATCCTGATGGTTCTAAGGTTTTGACTGTTTATAAGAATGCTTTGTGTGTTGATGATTCTGTCGATTTTGAAAGTGTTTCTTATTCTTCTTCTGAAGAGAAAACTCAAGAAGAAAAAGATTTAGAAAAGCTTCGTAATCTTTGGAAAGTTCGTACTAAAATAAAAGACTATTGTTTGAGTAATGATTTTACGTATTTTTGGACTCTTACATTTTCTGAGGATCGTTCTGATGATGGTTTGTGTTTTAAAAAGCTTTCTAAATGGCTTGAATTGATGAGAAAGAAATATGGGAGGTTTAACTATATTTTTATACCTGAACGTCATAAAGATGGTTCTATTCATTTTCATGGTGTTACTGGTGGTTTTGGAGGGGCAATCGTTTATTCTGGTGTTAAACACAAAGGGAAAAAGGTTTTTAACTGTTTAGATTGGATTTATGGTTTTACTACTTTGTCTAGAATCCGAAGTAAAAAGAAATGTGCTAATTACATTTCTAAATATGTTACAAAAGATTTAGACCAAGGGATTGTAGGTAAAGGCAAAAAGAAATACTGGTCTTCTCGTGGCTTGAGATTACCAGTAGTAGAGTATTCTAGTTTAGACCTTAGCGGAGGTCTTGAACCAGATTATGAAAATGATATTTGCTTAATCTATAATATAAATTCAACTGAATTATAACGTAAAGTTGTGAGTCTATAAAGACTTTCAACTTTTTTTATCTTAACATTTCTTCGCTTATTTTTGAATGATAGTCCAATGGATTTTTTACTTTTGATTGATTTTTATGTTTTTCTTTGTTTGTTTCTAATTTTGATTTTAGTGTTTCTTTATTTTTTTTAGGTTTTTTCTGCATTTCTTCGCTTATTTTTGAATGGTAGTCTAGTGGATTTTTTGTTTTTTTAGGCATTTTTATCACTCCTTTTTTATTATAATTTTTTCTGTTTTATTTTTTTGTTTTTTTATTTTTTTTATTGTTTTAAAAAATGTTGGCATTTTTGTCTAAGTGGTATATTATACGTATAAAGGAGGTTTTTAGGTTGGCTAAAAAATTTACAGCTACGTTTGATGAGAAGTTATTAAAGAGAGTTGATTTGACTGCGGAAGAGATGGGTTTGACTAGAAGTGCTTTTCTTGCTGTTGCTGTTAACACTTATTTCCAACAATTTGACGCCCTTAAAACCATGAATGAAATGAATGCTGTTCTTTCTAAGTTGGAAGAGCTTGAAATTAAGATTGATGAGAGCAAAGCGTAGCGGTTCATTGACAGTAGGTCGTGCATGTTATCCTGGAAATTGCTTCAGCAATGGAATTCTGGATTAGTCTTTTTATCGCTGAAGCCCTACAGAATTGGAACATGCTAAGAGGTACCTGCTGTCAATGATTGCGGATATGGCTAGGAGTTTCTTATCTTGATAATATAGGCAACTTAAATCCCACACTTTTACATACAAAAGAGGGCTCAAACCCTTGGTGTATGTGGCTTTTTTCTTCTTGTCTTAGGGTGGAAAAAGGTCAAAGAGCATATTTAATTTTTGGAGGTACTTTTATGATTATTAAATGGGATTTATATGATATGGACTATGAGGGCGAAAATAGGGCGATTCCAGAGGAGTTAAGAGATTTTGATAAGCTATTATTGCTTTATAGCTTAGAACGCCAATTAGGCGAAATGTATGACGAATTAGGGCATTATGAATTTGAGTGTTTGCGTGATGATTGCTACCAAATGTTTGAGAAAGCTGTGTTCGATATTTGCGAGAAAAGAAAAAGACGAACTCAAAACCAAAGCCTGGAGAGCAAAGAGTTTAAAGTCGTCTAGTAGGACTTATTTTATCATTATTTCGTTATTCATTCAAACAGCCAAAAAGCGCACATGAGTCTGCTTTTGTTTTTTTCGCGGGGCGCATGGGAGCGACGCACCCCGCGCACGCGAAAAAACAATCAGACTATGGAGCATTTGGCTGTTGATGATTTGAAATCTGATTAATAAGT
>NZ_QPTY01000083.1:0-2462 GCF_005236045.1 Enterococcus sp. VV15 | reverse complement strand
ATATAAGAAAACCCGAAAAGAAGGCACTCTCTTCGGGTTTTCGGTCTGTACTGAAATCAAGGTATTATTGGGAATCCCAGCTTAAATCATAGATGCCGTAAGGGATTTTATTCTTTATTTAAAACTTTGCAACAGAACCGTTGAATCTAAATCAGGTAGCACAAAATCTGGTTATAACGGCATTGAGTTCAAATTAACACCAATCAATGACACAAAAGGTGAAACAATCAGCACCAAAACAGTGACAAATAAAGATGGTTACGATGGTTACTTTGCATTTGAAAATATTCCTTATGGTGACTATGAATTAACAGAAGTAAAAGCGCCAGAAGGATATAAAATCATCAAACCATTAACAATTACTTCTGATTTTGACGCAGAAAAACGTGAATATACGTTTACTGTGACGGAAAAAGGTCAAAAAGAACCTTTAAAAGTCTTAACTGTTTCAGAAGATACAATCAATAACGGTTCAAATGTGATTCAATTGAGCAAATTATTTATCACAAATAACTTGGTTAAAGTACCAACAATCCGTACTTTAGCGACTGTCAATGGTGAAAAAACATTCACGCCAGCAAAAGATACACCAATGCACGATGACATTTTCTTGGGTAACTTGATTAAAGATGACAAATACAACCTAAAAATCAAACTTTGGAGAATCCAAAACGGAAACTACGAAAAAGCACAAGTTGTATTTGAAACAGATAAAGATTTTGTCGCTCAAGCAGAAAATGAAAAAGAAGTGATCGATACATTGGTAGATACGTCAAAAGACGATGAAAACACAAGCTATGTGTGGACAGAAGAGCTTTACGACGAAACTGGCAAAAAAGTGGCAGAACACAATGATTTAACGAATAAATATCAAACAGTGAAACCAGTTGTTTCAAACAAAACAAACACACCAACAAGTACACCTACTCAACAAGTTGCTAAAGCAAGCATTCCACAAACTTCAGGTGAGTTAAATGGGGCAATGGTATTTGGTGTATTTGCTGTAGTAATGGTAATTGCAGTAGGTACTTTTGTTTACACAAAAAAACAACGTGTAAATAAATAAACCACTTAGGCTAAACGTCTGAAAAGGCGTTTAGCTTTTTCTATTTTGTAAAGTTTGTTTACAAAGGTGGGCAAATCAATATGACAAGAACAATAAATGAACGCAAAATTTACAGTTCTCAAACGAAAAATTTTCTTTTAAATGTGCTTCATTATTCATTGACTTCAAATGAACTATTACTTTACCACTTAAACACTTCTAATGCTCCTGTCAAAACAATAGAAGTTTATACGACAGAATTAGAGACGATGATAATCAATTATCAGTTATTAGATGCAATTGATCTATCAAAAGTTTCTATTCCTTATCAAAAAAATATTCAAGGATATATGTATCACTATCAACGCTATTTAGTTTGTGTGGAAGAATACCTCAAACGAATTAAGCGAAGAAGTGATTATATCAAGGAAGTCTTAGAAGGGAAACATGAGTATCATTTCATTGATTTTACTCAATTTGTTTCTGAAAATCAGGAGTCGTTGGAACAAGCAAAACAGGAATTTGTCAATAGTGAATATGGTATAGATTATATTTTGATTGAAGATGGAAGTGTTCTAAAAGCTCATATTCTTGCGTTTTTAGAAGAATCCAGAGCATTATTTCAAGATATTTTACAAGCGACAGAAGCGGGGACGATCTCTTCACAAGTCGAGATTCAACAAGTATTTACAGAATACTTTACTAAAAATCAATCGCTCAGAGAAAAGAGTGATGATTCATGAATAAATGGAGAAAATCTTTTTTGATTATCTGGATATTATTTGGATTTTTTATTGTAGGATCGACTACTTATGGCTATTTTATTTTGCAAAAGCCAGACAATCGTAGTCAACTCTTACGTTCGCCAATTCAGCAGGAAGAACAAGTAGAAAAAAAGCAAGAAAGTAAAAATGCGAAAGCTTCTTTTAATCCACTGTTAATTCAGCCTGTTCATGCGGAAGAATTTGCAGAAGCTCAGTTACACTATGAGGATCTTGTGAACCAATGGGGAATCGGTGCGGTGTATATTCCGAGTTCGTCTATTCAAACCAAAATTTTGGCTGGTATGAGCAACGAAAATTTAATGGTTGGTGTTGGAACTTATCGGGCAGAACAACGACTAGGAAAAGGAAATTATGTATTATTAGCTCATAACCTTGTGCAAGGTGGTGGTGCGTTAAAGAATCTTCGTCAGACTTCAGAAGGTTCTTTAATTTATGCGACTGATTTTGCCAATATTTATGAGTACCGAGTAACGAAGAATCAAGTAATGAATCAATCAGAAGGAGAAGTATTAGATGAGCCGAAAGCAGAAGAAACACCGCTTATTACTTTTATTGGTTCTGTTGCAAAGTTTTAAATCTACTATCAAATAAGGTAGAATAATAGAAAAAGATAGCAGGAGGAATGACGATGA
>NZ_QPTY01000082.1:0-2612 GCF_005236045.1 Enterococcus sp. VV15 | reverse complement strand
GACGGAAGTAAAGCAACGTCAGATTTTCTAAAAGAGCGTTATTCGGAATTAGATTCAACTGAAATTATGCTTCATGCCGATTATGACGTTCTACTCGATCAAAAAGAAGAATTACTCAAAAATAAGAAGGAACTAGAGAATAGTATTCGTCAAATCGACAATCAAATTATCCAAGAACTTGGAATAAAAAATGCTTCTACAGGTATTACACCTAATAGGGTTATTTGTTTAAAATCAATTGTTTCTAAACGGAAAGATTTGAAAAAAATAGCAGAGAAATATCCAGATGTGATGAAAGATGAGGAAATTTACAGCTTATCAACTTCAAATAGATTAGTGATAAAGGAGATTCAGTGATATGGCAACAAGTAAAGATTTAAAGAATCAGCTAACAGAACAAAATAATCAAGCAGTAGATGTTTCAAAATTAGGTTTTAAAACAGCGATGAGTCATCCAGCTATAAAAAAGAAATTTAATGATATTTTACACGAAAAATCAGATGCTTTCATGGGGTCTCTTTTAACGTTAGTTGGTGGCGATGATTATTTATCTAAAGCAGAGCCGATGACAATCATCGCTTCTGCTTTAAAAGCAGCGACGATGGATTTACCAATAGATAAAAATTTAGGATATGCCTATATTGTTCCATTTAATCGAAAAGAAAAGGTAGGAAAAGATTGGATTACGCATAACGAAGCCCAATTCATCCTAGGATACAAGGGTTATATTCAGTTAGCACAACGTTCTGGACAATACAAAGCACTTAATGCAATAGAAATTTATGAAGGGCAATTAATCAAATGGAATCCTCTGACAGAAGAGTTTCAGTTTGACTACAATGCGAAACAATCTGATCGAGTCATTGGGTATGTTGGATTTTTTGAATTACTAAACGGGTTTAAAAAAACTGTTTATTGGACGAAACAAGAGGTAGAAGCTCATCGTATCAAACATGCCAAAGGATTTGATAAAACAAAGCTAACTGGAGCGTGGAAAGAGAATTATGATGAGATGGCGATAAAAACCATCTTACGTAACATGTTAGCTAAATGGGGAATTTTATCTGTAGAAATGCAAAATGCGGTTACTTCTGATGAAAGAGTTTTTCGATTTGATGAAAATAATGATCTTGTAGAAGAAGTGACTTTAAATGATGCAGAACCAATCGAACCAGAACGTAAAGAAGCAGAAAAAGTGGAAGACGTATCATCAGCGTTTGATGAATACGAAGAAACAAGAAATACAGATGAACAACAGGATTCATTGTTCGATGATATGAATCCACCACTATAGCGAGGGAGTTTCCTCCCTCTCAACATCAAAACGAAAGGAGGAACACAATTGGATTACATCGGACAGCTTAATGCTTTCGACAATTGGCTTGAATATAACGAGCTTGGCGCTGGTCCCCAACTGCTTTGGTACAAGCTTATGGCTATAGCAAACAAAAGTGGATGGCAGAGCGAATTATCGATCGCCAATACAAGGCTACAAGCAATGACTAAAACGTCTGAAAAAACATTGATTAACAATCGTAATCAATTGATCCAAAACGGACTCCTTCAATATAAAAAAAGAGGTCGCACTAAAGCAGGTATTTATCTTATTACTGATTTAACTGGAAATTTTACAGCAAAAAAGAAAGTAATTGATACAGTAGAAAATCCCACTGCTGGAAATATTACAGTAAATAGTAAAGTAAATACGAAAGTAAATAGGGAAGTAAATCCTTCAGTAGATTCTACAGTAAATCCTTCAGCTTATATAAACAATACAAAACAAGACAATACAAATAAAGAAGATGAAGATGACTTAGGCGTGTACGAATTTATTCAGGTCAGTTGGGGTAAACCACCAACAGGTCTTTTGCAAGGTGCATTAGGACCAATGATCAAAAAATGGGGATCAGACATCATACTATTTGCTTTTAGACTAGCATTTGAGAATAGCGTTGAAATGCCTGGCCTAAAAAAATACGTTGAGGCGATATTGGAATCGTGGAGTAAGCAAAATATCAAAACGTTGGATGATGCTCTGAAAGCTCAAGAAGACTATAAAAACAGTAAGAAGAAACAGTCTTACGCTCCAAAATACCAAAAAAATGTACGTCGTGAAAAACTTCCTGATTGGGTAAATAAACCTCCAGAAGAGCAAAAAATCGATCCTGAGAAAAAAGCGGAAATCGATGCTAGATTCGAAGCCTATTTTTCTCGGACAAGTGATGAGAAAGAAGGCACAAGCAATTGATGGCAACCAAATATGGCAATAAGAAAACAGTCTATCGTGGTATCAAGTTTGATTCTGTTGCAGAAGCAGAGTACTACGATCTAGCATTGTGGCAGGCACAGGCCAATGGCTGGAAAGTAAAGCTTCAGGAAAGATTTGAGCTGATGCCGAAATTTGAACTGGAAGGAAAAAAGTATCGCAAGATCGAGTATATCCCAGATTTCACGTTTTACAAAAACGGCAAACTTGTCAAAGTCGTAGATGTCAAAGGAATGCAGACAAAAGATTTTAAAATCAAAGCGAAACTCTTCTGCCATCGTTATCAAGTGCCGTTGATATTAGCTAAAAAATATCGGAATACGTTCAAAGAAGAACGGTTTTAACG
>NZ_QPTY01000081.1:0-2628 GCF_005236045.1 Enterococcus sp. VV15 | reverse complement strand
GAAAATATATTAAGTTTGATCAATGAGAGACCGGTAAAACATTGTATAGTATTTTACACAGGATTATGGACTTGACTGAAAGGAATGTTCAATATTTCACTACTATATTTCATGTTATTTACTCAATTCTTTTTTATGGGGCTAGGTAGTTTATTAATAGTAAAAAAAGTAAATCTAAAAATAATCATTTTTATCTCGTCTTTAAGCACTATTTTTATTGCTTGTTATAATTATTTAAACTTACTGACAACTGGATTATTATGGATAGTCTATTTTTCAATACTCACGTTAGTGCTAAAAAAAGAATACCTTCACAGCCTGTATTCAGTTTCTATGTCCATAATTCTTTTCATTTTCTCTGATTACTTATTATTATTTTTCCCCTTTGATTATATTGATAGTAATGGTCTTCTTAGATTTATTTCAAATCTACTTATTTATTCTGCATTATTAATTTTCGTAGTGACTCGTGTTGATTTCAGTAACTATGATCACACAAATAAACTATCTATTTCACTTATCGCATGCGCAACATTTGGAATATACTTCATAATGATAAGTGTCGAGAGATTTGCTACAAATTATCACAAAATGGAATTAACCAATAAATTCTTTGTTTGTTTTTATGGGCTTGGTTCTCTGGTAATTTCTGTCTTCACAATATATTCAATAAAAAAGAATTATCAATCACGAGAAAATAAACGACAGCTTGAATATCTCGAATATCATGCCAAAGAAATTGAGAATAGATACCAAGAATTGAGATCATTTAAGCATGATTACAAAAACGTTCTACTTTCAATGCAATCTTATATTGACAGCAAAGATTTTGATGGTTTAAGAACATATTTTGAAAATGATGTCATGAATCACAAAAGTGAAATATTTGAAAATACATTTGAACATGCAAATATTCAGTTGGTAAAGGTTAATTCTCTGAAAAGTATTTTAATATCGAAGTTATCTGCTGCATCTGAAAACGGAGTAAAGACTTCTTTACTCATTTTTGACGAACTTAGCTATGTTCCAATTAATGAAATTGAAGTCGTAAGAATATTAGGCATAGTGTTAGACAATGCTATAGAGGCAACTATTCCATATAAAAAGCAAGCTTTTGTTGAGTGTGCAATCCTTAGAGAAAGTACGGAAGTGAAGATTTTCTTATCTAATAGTATCCATGAAGAAATGCCCCCTCTACATGTTTTAAAAGAGAGAGGGGTTTCAACAAAAGGGAAAAATAGGGGACTTGGGCTACGCAACTTGGATGATCTAGTTGGAAAAAATGAGCTGCTATCTTTAGAAACTATTCTAAAGAATGACACATTCTGTCAAATAATATCAATAAAAGAACGGGGTATATGAAGATGCTAAAAATATTTATTTGCGATGATGAAAAAAAACATCAAGATTCAATTAAATTAATTGTTAATAATTATCTTTTTATGACTGATTTAGATGCAAAAATTGAAATAGTTACGTCTGACCCAGGAGATCTTTTTTGCTGGGAAAACACTGACAATGATGATTTATTATTTCTTTTAGATTTGGAATTAAATAGTGATTGTAATGGAATTCATTTAGCTGCCAATTTAAGAGAGAAGTTTCTTTTTTGTAAAATAGCTTTCATTACTAGCCATCCTGAAATGGTATTTCTATCTTTTTCTCATAAAATAGAAGCTATAGATTTTATTTCAAAAGACTCATATCAAGTCCTTAAAGAAAGGATTACTGAAGTAATAAATACAACGATCACTAGAATTCACGTACCCTCTCCTCATCAAAAAAAATTTATTCTAGTAAAAAGTGATAATAAAGATATAAAATTATACATTGAAGATATTCTATTTTTCGAAACTTCTGGAACACCACATAAGGTAAACGCACATCTTAAAAATAGACAAATTGAATTCTATTATCACATTAAAGACATACCCAAGCTTAACGAACGTTTTTATAGATGCCATCAATCATTTGTAGCGAACATCTCCAATATTGCTGCAATCGATCGAAGGAATCGAATTGTCTATTTTGAAAATGAAGAAAAATGCTTTGCATCAATACGCTACGTTAAAGAACTATGTAATAGAGTTAAATTTGAAAATACACTTTTGATTAAAAATTGATAGATTACGAAATTTCAGTTCAAATAAACTGTAAGGTTTATAATTAAATTGTTCAAGTTGAAAGGGTGATGAAGATATCTGAAGAAACTTTTGAGGAAAAATTCGTAGGATTTTTGGTAAATAGAGTCTCAAATAGGCTCGAACTATCAAGAGAAGATTCATTGAAAATCGAATACGGATTAAATATCTTGGTGATAAACTTGGTCAAAATGATCATAATCTATAGCTCAAGTATTACTTTAGGATGTTTTAAAGAAACGCTTATTGTTCACTCGTCATTTTGTATTTTGAGACGGTATAATTACGGTTTTCATTTTAACAGTAACCTAGTTTGTACATTATTTGGAATATTATTATTTGTTTTATTTCCATTCACTATGAAATATTTCAATTATGATATACCAATCTATCATAATTTGACTATTTTAAGTCAAGTCCATAATCCTGTGTAAAATACTATACAATGTTTTACCGGTCTCTCATTGATCAAACTTAATATATTTTC
>NZ_QPTY01000080.1:0-2926 GCF_005236045.1 Enterococcus sp. VV15 | reverse complement strand
TCATCGTCATTCCTCCTGCTATCTTTTTCTATTATTCTACCTTATTTGATAGTAGATTTAAAACTTTGCAACAGAACCCGTCATTCCGTATATAATAATTATATACTCTTTGCGAAAGGAAGTTGATATTATGGATTACATTTCTGTGAAAGCCGCTTCTGAAAAATGGGGCATATCGGAAAGACGGATACAAAAATTATGTGAGGAAAATCGCATTGACGGAACTGAAAAATTTGGTCGTGCATGGATGATACCAAAAGATGCAGAAAAACCCGTTGATGGACGTATGAAAACAAGGAACAAACAGGAGGAGAATCATGGAATTTAATGAAAAGCTACAACAGCTTAGGACTGGAAAGAACTTAACGCAGGAACAACTTGCGGAGCAATTATATGTATCAAGAACAGCCATTTCAAAATGGGAAAGCGGCAAGGGTTACCCTAACATTGAGTCGCTCAAGTGTATTTCTAAATTCTTTTCTGTGACCATAGATGAACTACTATCGGGCGAAGAACTGATTACACTTGCCGAAACTGAAAATCGTTCCAACTTGAAAAAGATTTACAACTATATTTATGGAATATTGGATATGATGGCAGTTGCGTTTATATTTCTTCCGTTATATGGAAACTCTGTTGGCGGTTATGTTTATGCGGTCAATCTACTATCATTTACAGCCACCACACCATTCAATCTTGCAGTCTACTGGAGTGCTTTTGCCGCCTTGATTGTAATAGGGATTGCTAAAATAATACTTACCCATTTAGATAAAGAAACATGGGGCGGCATTGCTACAAAATGCTCCCTTGGACTCACTGCTTTGGCTATCTGTTTCTTAGCAGCAGCAAGAGAACCATATATAACAGCACTTATGTTTCTGCTGTTTGTCGCAAAAATAGTTGTTTGGATTAAGCAGAACGGAACAAAGTAAAAACGATATAAATCCCTTGAAATAGGCTCTGACACGATAAGTGTCGGGTCTTTTTTTCATGTTGACATGATAGATGTAGGCGATGTGACGGTAGGTTTCTTGGCTTTTGATATAGCTCCTGTGATAATAAGATTGTGGTCAGTGAAAACAAGAACAGCAACCAACGGAAAGGAAAATCAAATATGGATTATATCATTGAAACAGAAAATCTTACGAAGCGATACGGAACAGCCACCGTTGTCGATAAGGTCAATCTTCATGTGCCAACGGGCAAAATTTATGGTTTGCTCGGCAGAAACGGAGCAGGCAAAACCACAGCAATGAAAATGATGTTGCAGCTTACTCTCCCAACGGATGGAACGGTACGCTTGTTTGGCACAAACTATAAGGAAAATATCCATACCCTTTATAGCAAAGTAGGCTCTATTATCGAAACACCGGGATTTTACAGTAATTTAACAGGGTATGAGAATTTGCAAATTCTCGCTAAACTGCGAGGGGGAGTATCTAAAAGTGGAGTAGAAAAAGCGCTTGAAGTTGTGGGGCTGCATAAGGAGAAAAGAAAAGTCTTTTCCGATTATTCCCTCGGAATGAAGCAACGGCTTGGTATTGCCGCCGCCATTATGCACGAGCCGGAGCTTTTAATACTTGACGAACCGATTAACGGACTTGACCCCATTGGAATAGTTGAAATACGCTCATTGTTATCTGAACTTAGTCACAATCATGGCATTACCATTTTTATCTCAAGCCATGTTTTAAGCGAGATTGAACAGATAGCAGATATTATCGGCGTTATGCACGAGGGGCATTTAGTAGAGGAAGTGAATATATCCGAGCTTCACAAAAGGAATCGAAAATACATTCAATTTGATTTATCTGACAGTGAGATAGCTGGAAAGATTTTAGAAAGCCACTACCACATGACGGATTTTACAGTGCAGGACGGTACGGTGAGAATTTATGACTTTAGCCAAAGTGTTGGAGAAATCAATCGAGAATTTGCACGAAATGGACTGCTCGTGACAAGGATAGATGATAGTGAGGAAAACTTAGAGGACTACTTTTCTAAACTGATTGGAGGTGGCGGTATTGCTTAATCTTATTTCTTGTGAATTATTAAAACTAAAGCGTTCAAAAATGGTGCTAATTAGTGTGGCAGGGGTATTATCTACCCCACTTTTGATGTTAATAGAAGCCTTGCAAACACATTTTGATAAGCCGGAGATTATCTTTACCTTGTCTGACATATACAGCGACAGTGTACTGTATATCATGCTGCTGGTAAACATGATGATATATGTGGCAATTGCAGCTTACTTGTTTAGCAGAGAGTACACAGAAAGCACACTCAAAACCATATTGCCCATACCCATTTCAAGGACAAAACTATTAATTGGAAAATTTTGCACCCTGCTTCTTTGGATTGTTATGCTCACCCTTGTAACATGGGCAGGTATATTTATCGCTTGTGGGCTATATCACGCTGTCTTTACATTGGAGGGATATAGCTTACTAGTGGCAATAGTATGGCTCCCCAAGTTTTTGTTTGGCAGTATCCTGATGTTTTTAACAGTTTCTCCTTTTGTGTTTGTTGCTATGAAAACAAAAGGATTTGTCGCCCCGATGATTGGCTCTGCCGTGATTGTCATGGGAAGTGCCGCACTTTCAAATCAAGAATGGGGAGCGTTGTATCCGTGGACAGCCACCTATTTCTTGGTGCAGGGTAAACTTCAGAGTACCGGCTATCCTACACTGCTGTCTGTATCTATTATTATTCTTGTATCAGCAGTTGGTTTTCTTATGACCTTTCATCATTTTAAAAAGGAGGATTTGAAATAATGGTACTTGATTTGGTTCTGTTGCAAAGTTTTAAATAAAGAATAAAATCCCTTACGGCATCTATGATTTAAGCTAGGATTCCCAATAATACCTTGATTTCAGTACAGACCGAAAACCCGAAGAGAGTGCCTTCTTTTCGGGTTTTCTTATAT
>NZ_QPTY01000007.1:0-89505 GCF_005236045.1 Enterococcus sp. VV15 | reverse complement strand
AACAATAATTTTATTTTCATTTATAAAAAGGCTTCATCAGAACAAACTATACTATAAAAAAGGAGTATTTATATGAAAACAATCAATTTACTAGGAGTAACAGCTATTTTGGCATCAACTATTTTAGCAACTACACCCGTGAGCGCTATAGATCAAAATTTAGAGGAAACAACTTCTTCCCAAGAAATTGCTCAGACAACCCCAGTATTTTCTTCTGTTCAAGCACGGACACTCGCTGAATTTAGAGGATTTTCTCATAAGCTATCTCACTTAATGTATTTGAATCAAGAAATTAGTTGGCCAGAATATGTAGGGATGAATGGCCAACATGATCCTGCGGTGAATCTTAGAGAAAAAGTAACTATAAATGATGATATAACTGCTTCAAAAACAGAATATGCTGTACTAGATAGCCAAATTTTCGTTAATAACGGCAATCATAGCCAAAGTCAAGACATCCCCGCATTTCAGTATACCGCAGATAATGTGGTTACCACAATAAGCTCACAAGTGGCTGGAATTCCAAAAGTAGTAGGAGGAGAGATTACCGTTCCTTTAAGTACTGGAAAAATGAACGTTAAAGCTGAGTTTGATTACTCATCTATAGATCCACACATTGTTAATACTCAACTAACATTTCATACAGTGGAAGATTCAATTGAGTTAGCCCCTAATCAAATTTACTTAGTTGAATGGGGAATCAAACGGGAATCATTTACTGGGAGTGCTGAATTAGATTATAATGCTTATGGAGCTGTGCCCTACAAATACGTTCAGTCTCAATTAGATGTAGAGGGGTTGCCTATGGGTCAAGCAATGAAAGAATATGATAGATTAATCACGCGTTTCCCTAGTGCAGCGGACGAGTCTTATCTTAATGGAATGGACCTTAGTCGTTATGCACCTTTTACTTCCAACATCCGTAACCAATATAAAATCCAAACAAACCCTGTGGTGGATCGTAACCTAGGTAAAGCAACTTATACTGTACGTCAAGCAACAGAATTAGTAAGAAATACTTACAATATTACGGGTAGAAGTGCTGCAGACAAGGGTGAGCCAATTGAAACAAAAACATTTTCTATTGATGAATTAGCAAAATAATCAAAACAAATAAAAGAGCATGTACGTTCTCTTTAGCAAAAAGAGAACGTACATGTTTTTCATTGATTTATCCATTAAAATTTTCGGAAACGTTGGTAACGTCTTTCAACCAATTCTTCTACGGAAGTTTGGCATAGTTCAGTTAGTTTTTCAATCAATGCTTTTTGCATCATTCGACTAACTTTTTCTTTACTTAACGGTTCACCATTGAAGGTTTCAGGGATCACATGATCGATCACCTCTAAATCAAGCAGTTCGGTAGCCGCAACTTTCATCAATTCAGCTGCTTCAGCTGCACGACTACCATCTTTCCATAAAATCGAGGCAAACCCTTCAGGAGACAAAACAGCATAGATTGTTTGTTCCAACATCCATACTTCATCTGCTAGTCCAAGTGCTAACGCACCTCCACTACCTCCTTCACCAATGATAATAGCAATGATTGGTACTTTTAGATCCGACATCTCTAGTAAATTCCGTGCAATTGCTTCACCTTCACCACGTTCTTCCGCACCGATCCCACAATAAGCCCCGGCTGTATTGATTAATGTAATCACTGGTCTTTTGAACTTCTCTGCTTGTTTCATTAAGCGTAAAGCTTTACGATATCCTTCCGGATGAGGAGAGCCAAAATTTCTACGGATGTTTTCTTGTAGATCTCGCCCTTTTTGGATGCCGATCACTGTCACAGGTTTTCCGTCCAATTTAGCCACGCCCCCGACAATCGCTTCATCATCCCCAAATAATCGATCACCATGAAATTCTCGAAACCCTTCAAAAATATTTTCAAAAAAATCCAGACTTGTCCAACGATCTTTTTCGCGTGCCAGTTGAACAATTTCATGTGCTGTTCTATCCACGATTTATCCAACCTTTCTGCGTATGCAATTCAAGCAATTCATGTATCGTCTTCTTCAGTTCTTTTCTTGGAACGATTTCATCCACAAAACCGTGTGCCAGTAAAAATTCAGCTTTTTGAAAATCATCAGGAAGTTCTTGTTTGATCGTCTGCTGGATCACACGTCTACCCGCGAAACCAATCAAACTTTGTGGTTCCGCTATGATGACGTCACCTTCCATAGCAAAACTTGCTGTTACACCACCAGTAGTTGGATCAGTCAGTACAGTCAAATAAAACAAACCAGCGTTGCTGTGTCGTTTCACAGCTGCGGAGATTTTTGCCATCTGCATCAAAGAAAAAATACCTTCCTGCATTCTAGCTCCTCCCGAAGCTGTAAATAAAACAACTGGTAACTGCTCCTTTTCTGCTCGTTCAAATAATCGTGTGATTTTTTCACCGACCACTGTGCCCATGCTTCCCATGATGAAATTGGAGTCCATGACACCGACAGCAAAACTTAGACCGTTAATCGTTGCTTTACCTGTAAGTACAGCCTCATGCAAACCCGTCTTTTCTTGCATTTTATGAATTTTTTCTTGATAACCAGGAAATGCTAACGGATCTTTCGTAATCAGTCCCGTATCCCATTCCTCTAAACTTTTCTCATCAATGATCAATGCAAGTCTTTGCCAGGCACTGATGCGAAAATTATAGTCACAATGAGGACAGATTTTTTCCTCACCAATATCTTTTGTATAAATGATATGCTTACAGTTTGGACATTTCGCCCACATATTGTCTGGAATAGACGGAGCATTCGTTGGCTTTTCTTCTCTATTGGGATTGATTCGAATGTATTTTTTCTTCTTGAACAAAGCCATCTACTCGTCTCCTATCTCCGTTTCGGCTGACCAATTCGGTAAAAATTCTTCTTGTAAAAAAGCAGTGCTGTAGTCTCCAGCGATGACCGCTGGATGACTGATCAGATCCATCTGGAATTCAGCATTTGTAACAACCCCATCTGTCACGATTTCGCTGAGGGCACGTTGCATCTTCATCAGTGCTTCAAAGCGTGTATCGCCATGAACGATCACTTTTGCGATCATTGAATCATAATAAGGAGGGATCGTGTAACCAGAATACACAGCACTATCGACACGAAGCCCCATTCCTCCTGCTGGTAATAACAGATTGTGGATCGTACCAGGGGAAGGCGCAAAATGAAACGCCGGATTTTCAGCATTGATCCGACATTCAATCGCATGACCAGAGAAAATCACCTCATCTTGCGTGATTTCTAATGGACATCCAGAAGCAATCTCGATCTGTTTTTTTACTAGATCAATATTAGTGACCATTTCTGTTACAGGATGTTCAACTTGGATTCTTGTATTCATCTCCATGAAATAAAATTCCCCAGATTCGTCCATCAAGAATTCAATCGTTCCTGCATTTTCGTAATTCACCGCTTTAGCTGCACGAACTGCAGCAGCGCCTAAGTTGTCTCTCTTACTTTGAGAAATAGCGACGGATGGAGATTCTTCTAACACTTTTTGATTGTTTCGTTGTAAAGAACAATCCCTTTCACCTAAATGTAGGACATTCCCGTAATGATCCCCTAATATTTGTACTTCGATATGTCTTGCTGGATAAATGATTTTTTCTAGATACATCTCATCATTTCCAAAAGCTGCTGCCGCTTCTTGTTGGGCCGAAGAAAAATGCTGTGGTAATTCTTCTTTAGATAAAACTTTTCGGATCCCTTTTCCACCACCGCCAGCTGCTGCTTTTAGCATGACAGGATATCCAATCTTATCTGCAATTTCTAATGCTTCTTCCACCGTTGATACTACACCGTCACTGCCGGGAATAACGGGAACATTTGCCTCTTGCATTAGATAACGTGCATTGATTTTATTTCCCATTGCATCGATCGTGGCACTTTTAGGTCCTATAAACGCAATATTGCATTCCTCACACATCGAAGCAAACCGACTATTTTCTGACAAAAATCCGAAGCCAGGATGTATTGCTTCTGCTTTTGTCACGATGGCAGCACTTAAGACTTCTTGCACATTCAAATATGAATCAGTCGCTTTAGCTGGTCCTATGCAGATGGCCTCATCTGCAAGTTGCGTATGAAGCGCATCAGCATCTGCCTGTGAATACACAGCAACAGTTTGAATCCCAAGCTCACGACAAGCACGGATAATTCGTACGGCAATTTCACCACGATTCGCTATCAAAACTTTTGAAAACATAACTCACCTATCCAATCATAAAGGTTAATTCAGCTTCAGCAACTTTTTTGCCGTCCACTTTTGCGATTCCTTTTCCGATACCTGCAGAAGATTTGATTTTAGTGATTTCAACTTCAAGGTATAATGTATCTCCTGGTGTTACTTTACGGCGAAATTTTGCTTTATCTAAGCCGCCAAAGTAAGCCGTTTTTCCTTTAAACTGTTCTAAAGACAATAGAGCAACTGCTCCAGCTTGTGCCATCGCTTCTACGATCAAAACCCCTGGCATAACAGGTTCTTCCGGAAAATGTCCTTGAAAAAATGGTTCGTTGATCGTCACATTTTTTTTGGCAACGATCCGCTCTCCTTCAATCATTTCCTCTACTCGATCAATCAGTAACATCGGATAACGATGCGGAATAATTTCTTTGATTTCTTGAATGTTCATGTTGTCCCTCTTTCCTGATTTACTTAGTTTGGTTGAATTCTGAAGAGTGGTTGCCCATATTCTACGATTGCTTCATTTTCTACAAGGATCTCAACGATCTGACCATCCACTTCACTAGTGATCTCATTCATCAGTTTCATCGCTTCAATGATACAAATCACTTCACCTTTTGTTACTTTATCGCCCACTGATTTGAATTGTGGTTTATCTGGTGCAGGTTGTAGATAAACGATCCCAACGATTGGAGAGTTTACTTCAATACCATCAAATGATTCAGTCGCTGTTTGCGTAGTTTCTTTAGAAACTTCAGGTCTAGTTGAAGATAGAACACCCGGTTCAGCCATCACATCGTTGGGAACTTCCACTGTTGACGTAGGAGATGACATTCCGCGACTTGATTCATTTTTATTCATGTATAATTCGAATTGCCCTTCTCGAAGATCAAATTCTGTAAGAGAAGATCCGTCAAATTGGCTGACTAATTCTTTGATTTCATTGATATTCAACATTATTCCTCCCAACGTTTCATACACAAGACTGCGTTGTGCCCACCAAAGCCTAAAGAATTGCTCATCGCATAAGTCAGTTCTGCAGGTTTGCTTTCATTGATCACAACATTCAAGTCGATTTCTGGATCTTGTTTTTGAACATTGATATTCGGTGGAATAAATTGGTGTTCAAGGGCCATCAAGGTTGCTACCGCTTCAATTCCTCCAGCAGCACCTAATAGATGTCCTGTCATGGATTTTGTGCTACTGACATAAGTTTCTTTAAAACTATCTCCCAAAGCAATGCGAATCGCATTTGCCTCTGCCTGATCATTCGCAGGTGTACTTGTACCGTGTGCATTGATATAGCCAACTTCTTCTGGAGTGATACCTGCTTCTGCCATCGCTAATTTCATTGCTTTTGAAGCACCAGAGCCATCAGGTGTTGGAGCTGTCATATGGTACGCATCACAATTTGAACCATACCCTACGATTTCTCCGTAGATTTTAGCACCACGAGCTTGTGCATGTTCCAAAGATTCGATAACTAACACACCAGCACCTTCACCCATGACAAAGCCATTTCGTTCTTCATCAAATGGAATAGAACCACGAGTCGGATCTGTGG
The DNA here is from genome assembly GCF_005236045.1 of Enterococcus sp. VV15. Lineage (NCBI taxonomy): Bacteria > Bacillati > Bacillota > Bacilli > Lactobacillales > Enterococcaceae > Enterococcus > Enterococcus sp. VV15. The sequence continues at coordinate 83,756 of NZ_QPTY01000007.1, read as the reverse complement.
AACGAGATAAAGCAGTCAATGCTGCGAATCCAGCAATCCCCATTTCACAAATCGTTGCTTCCGTTCCACCTGCTAAGATGACATCAGAATATCCATGTTTGATGTTGCGGAAAGCTTCTCCAATCGCATTGGTTCCGCTTGCGCATGCTGTTACGATGGCTGTACAGATACCTTTTGCACCTACACGCAAGGCAATATTACCGGCTGCCATGTTGGCAATAGACATCGGCACAAACATTGGTGATACTCGTTGAGGTCCCTTATCGTGCATTCGGATAACTTGATTTTCGATCGTTGGTAAGCCACCGATCCCTGATCCAACAATGACTCCGAAACGATCTTGGTCGATTTCATTTTTATTTAACCCGCTCATCCCCATTGCTTCTAAGGCTGCATAGATACCATAAATCGAGAACATATCCATACGTTTGCTATCTTTTTTTACAAAATATTTATCATAAGGAAAATCTTTTACCTCTCCTGCTAAAGTGATGCCTGTTTCCGTGGCATCAAATTTTGTAATGGGTGCAATCCCATTTGTTCCTTTTTGCAAACTTTCTAAAAAGCTCTCGGCATCATTACCGATTGGTGAAGTGACACCATAACCAGTGATTACTACTCGATTCATTGATTTATTTCCTCCTTGTTTATCCGTGCATGACCAATCCACCATCGACATTGATGACTTGTCCAGTAATGTATGGACTCTGTGCCAAGAATATTGCTGTATTTGCGACATCTTCGACCTGTCCAAAACGTTGCATTGGGATCTGCTTTTCTACTTGTTCTTTGACTTTTTCCGATAATACTTCTGTCATATCTGTAGCAATAAATCCAGGAGCAATTGCGTTACAAGTAATACCCCTAGTTGCCACTTCTCGAGCAACAGACTTTGTGAAACCAACTACGCCAGCTTTGCTTGCTGCATAATTTGCTTGACCGACATTGCCAATCAATCCTGAAACACTTGATATGTTGATGATTGCACCAACTCGTTTTTTCATCATTTTCTTTAAAATGTGCTGAGTCATATTGAATGTTCCTGTCAAATTGATATCTAAACATTTTTTGAAATCTTCAGCCGTCATTCGCATCACTAGTTTGTCATTTGTGATCCCGGCATTATTGATCAATATGTCGACAGAACCTAATTTCGTCTCTGCTTCAGTGATCATCATTCCAGCTTTTTCATAATCTGAAATGTCTCCAGAAACACCAATGCACTCTACTCCTAACGCTTTGATCTCTGAAATTTTTTTCGGTGGGATCTCTCCTCGTCCATTAAGGATGATATTTGCCCCTTTTTTTGCAAAAGCGATAGCTACTGCTGCTCCGATTCCTCTAGTACTACCTGTGATAAACACATTTTTTCCTGTTAGCTCCATGATATACCTCCGATACTTGTCATTGTTTCCTCAAAAGTTGCTTGATTCTCGACTCGTAGAACTGGGATCGATTTGTCGATTTTTTTCATAAATCCACTAAGTACTTTTCCAGGACCAACTTCAATGACCCGTTCGATCCCCTGATCTTTCAACCGATGGATACCTTCATAAAAACGAACCGGCTTCATCACTTGCTGTTCAAGTAAAGTCGGTATGCGTTCCTTTGTCATTACTTCGGTTGTTGTATTACTGATAACTGGGATTTTGGGTTCATCGAACGCAATATTTTTTAACTCTGTTGCTAATTTCTCTGAAGCAGGTGCTAAAATAGCAGTATGGAAAGGTCCACTGACATTCAACGGGATCATTCGTTTGATTCCTTGCTCTTGCAGTAAAGCAACTGCTTGATCCACAGCCTGTTCTTCTCCACCGATCACGATTTGTTGTGGTGTATTGTAATTTGCTGGTGAGACGATACCTAGTTCTTGTGCTTTTTCACAGCATTTTTCAATGACTTCGATAGGTGCATTCATCACAGCAACCATCTTGCCACTACCAGCAGGAGCTGCTTCTGTCATATAGGCACCTCTTTTTGCTACTAGTGCAACGGCTTCAGCAAATGCTAATGCCTCACTTGCAACTAACGCAGAATATTCTCCTAGACTAAGTCCCAAAGCTGCTTGCGGAAAAATCCCATGTTTCTTCAATAAGCGCTGATAAGCGATACTAACAGTTAGAATTGCCGGTTGTGTGTACATCGTTTGATTCAATTTTTCATTTTCTGAAAAGCATAATTTCGCCATGTCATAGCTTAAAATCTCGCTTGCTTCATCAAATGTTTTTTTTACGATTGGCTCATGGTAGAGGTCTTGCCCCATCCCTTGATATTGAGCGCCTTGTCCACTAAATAAAAATGCTGTTTTCATTTATTTTCTCCATTAGTTTTAGGATTAGTGATGCGACTATTTAGTAAAAAAGACCAAGACATCCTATAAAAGGAAATGTCCCAGCCCCCAACCTAATCTCAATGATTATGCAGTTTGATTTTCAACATAAGTTACTAAATCTTGAACGGTTTTGATGCCGTCTTCTGTTTCGATCTTCACATCAAATTCATCTTCGATCTCGTTAATGATTTGGAATAAATCCAAGCTATCTGCTTCTAAGTCTTCTTGGATATTTGTTGTTAATTTGATTTCTTCAGTTTCTTTTCCTAATTCTTCAGCAATGATTTCTTGAATTTTTTCGAATACCATAATCTATATTCCTCCGATATTGTTTACAATTTTTTTATGTTTTATCAGTTTACAGCTCCATGAGGATGCTTCCCCAAGTTAAACCTCCACCGTAACCTGTAAATACTACTTTTTGTTTTTTTCCTAAAGTGATTCTTCCACTAGTTACCGCTTCATCTAATAGGATTGGAATACTTGCAGCAGAGGTATTGCCGTATTTATCCATATTTGTCAGAAATTTTTCTTGCGGTATTTTTACTTTTCGTGCAATCTTTTCAATGATCCTAAGATTTGCTTGATGCAAAAGCAGATAATCAACTGGCTCATCTTTGATGATTACTTTAATGTTTTTCGCAACGTCTCTGACAGCAAAATCAAAGATATCTCTTCCCACCATCTTTAAATAGAAAGAACCTTCTGAACCTTCTGTATAAATCGGCGAAGCATTGTGATGATAGCCTGCAGTAAGTGAAGCCCCCCGCGTACCATCAGCAGCTAAGTGTTCAGACAATAATTTTTGCTCGTTTCCAGCTTCAAGCAACACACCACCTGCACCATCTCCAAACAAAACAGCTGTTGTACGGTCAGACCAATCAATTAATTTTGATAATGTCTCACCACCGATGACGAGACCTTTTTTGGAGCCACATCGAATCAGCTTTTCCGCTAGACTCAATGCGTAAACAAATCCAGAGCAAGCTGCACTGATATCAAATGCGACAGCTGTCATTGCACCGATCTTCCCCTGTACCTGAACAGCGACAGAGGGTGTCGCATAATCCGGCGACATGGTTGCAACAATGATAAAATCAAGTTCGCTCGCAGCGGTATTTCTTTTTTTCAGTAATTTTTCTGCTACCAAATAGCATAGATCAGAAGTTTCTTGATCTGTGACACAACGTCTTTGCCTAATACCCGTTCGAGATGTGATCCATTCATCTGATGTATCCATCATTTTAGACAGATCCTCATTGGTAATGATTTTTTCGGGAAGGACACTAGCGGTTGCTGTAATCGTTCCAAATTGTTCCATTAAAAATCCTCACTTGTAGTCTCGCAAAAAATCATGCAAGTTTTTCAACGCAGCCAGTAAAGCATGTTGTTCTTCCGTAGCCATACCATCCAAAATATTCTCGACCATTTCTCGATGAAAATGTTGGTGGACACGATACAAAAGTTTCCCTTTTTTCGTCAACCCAAGTTTTACAACGCGGCGGTCATCGTCACTTCGGATGCGTTCAACATAGCCTTTTTTTACTAACTTATTGATAGCAGTGGTCAAGGTCCCAACAGTAATCGACAGTTCTTTGGCTACTTCTGAAGTCGTTTTTTTCTTATACATCCCGATTGCCTCAATCGTATGCATTTCTGTGATCGATAAATCTTTAAACTGAGATTTTTTCAACTCTGATTCTTCGATTGTCAAGATGTCATTGAACACACTAACGAGATAATCATTCACTGTTTTTAAATCTGGTTCCATGTTCCACCATCCACTAATTAGTTTGATTATCAAATCATTTGATGTTCAAACTATATCTTAACTTTTTTCAAAATGCAACCTTAAAAAACGAATTTTTTATTTTATGATATTTTTTTAATCTTCTCCTAATTTATTAATGTTGATAAAACAGCATTTGCGATTGCTATTATTAAATAGATATACAAATAAAATTAATTTGATTATCAAAGTATTTTTATAGATTTATTTATATTTAAACTTAAAAGTTGTCGCTATACCTGAAATTTGCTATAGTAGCTTTGAAAAAAAGGAGATACGCTCTTGAAAGAAAAAGTAAAACAACTGCCGTTATTACCCGGTGTTTATTTAATGAAAAATAAAGAAGGTTCCGTTATCTATGTTGGAAAAGCAAAAAAATTAAAAAATCGCGTAAGTACGTACTTTCACAAAAATCAGCAACATTCAAAAAAAGTCCGTCGTCTGATCCATCATATCGATGATTTTGATTTTGTCGTGGTAGACACAGAATTAGATGCTCTATTATTAGAGTGCCAACTGATTCAGTATTACCGCCCCTTTTACAACCGACAAATGAATTATTTCAGTAATTATAATTATTTACATATTTCGGACGAAGGCTTCAGTCTTTCGGATGTGCCACTTGCTCACACTTATGGGCCTTTTCGATTATATAAGAAAATGCCGATCATTTTAAGGATCATTGAAGAAACCTATCAAATGCCTTGGCTTTCCGAAATCAGTCGCTTAGCTTTGCAGACCCAACTTCCAGAGGTTGCACAGCTTTCTTATCTGCAAAAGAAAAAAGAGATCCAAGGACTGCTTCAAGGAAGAAATAAAAAACTATTGACTTACCAAAAACTTAGACAAGACCACTTTATCCAACAGTTGAATTTTGAAAAAGCGGCAGTGCTCCAACGCGAGATCGAATTGACCTCTTATTTTATCCAAAAGATAAAAGGGCAGAAAAAATTTTTGCGGACACCTGAAATATCTTTCAGCTTACCTCTAGCAATAGATGACACTAGGCGAAAACACTACTTGATCTGTTACGGACAGCTTGCAGATACAGTGATTACCAAAGCAGATGAGGCTCCTCACTTTTATTATGAAAAAGGCGAAAAGACACTAGCATTAAAGCGTCAATTATCAAAAGACGAAATTGACCCTGTGCTTATCTTGATGAGTTACTATAGAAGAATTCAGAGAGAAACGAGTCTAGAGTCAAAAAAACAGAGAAGAATTCCTAAAATGAATGATTAGGAATCTTCTCTATTTTTTATCTCTTACTATTCTGATCGAAATCTAGCAAACAAAATACAGATCAGTGCTTGAAGAGAAGTACTTTGTATTGATTCTTCTAAAAAATAAGCAGAGGCCAACTCCTTGTCCTCAAGCAAACTCTTATTGAATCAAGTCATAAATCTCCATTGCTACGATATCGATATTGTCAAATTCATATTGTTGATGTGAATCTGTTTCAGTTAATTCAAATGTTTCAGTCGCTTTATCATAAGTTACTGTACATTTTTCAGCGCCCTCTTTTTCAAAACGACGGACTTGCAGTTCATTATCTGCTGATTCGACCATAGCCTCCAGTCGTTTAATGATTGCAACCAATTGTGAATGTGCCATCGGAGGTCCTCCTTTTCTTATTTCTGTTATATTGTATCAAAAGCATGGCCGACTTGCATTGATTTTCTCTAAAAAATCGAGTTTTTTAAGATTTTTTTTCTGGTATCTTTCCATCAGGCCACCAAAGTTTAATCAAAGCCTGCGTCCCATCATTTTCAAAACCTTGATCAGCTAACTGTTCGTATAATTTCAGCGCTTGGTCCGTCGCTGGCAATGTTAAAGAAAGTTTCTCTGCTTCATCCAAAGCAATTTTTAAATCTTTGATAAAATGTTTGACAAAGAAACCAGGTGTATAATCGTTTTTCAGGATGCGAGGAGAATAGTTACTTAATGACCAATTGGCTGCGCTGCCCCCTCCAAGTGTTTCAATGACTTTTTCTAGATCAAGATCGGCTTTTTCCGCATAAACCAACATTTCCGTCATACCTGTCATTGTTCCTGCGATCATGATCTGATTTGCCATTTTAGTATGCTGCCCTTTACCTGCTGACCCATGAAGCGTGAAGGTCGTTCCAAAGACTTGAAATAGTGGCAAAATTTTATCATATACCTCTTTTTCTCCACCGACCATGATCGTTAATGTCGCATTTTTAGCACCTAGATCTCCACCAGATACTGGAGCATCTAGCGCAGCTGCTCCTTTTTCTTTGGCAGTTTTTGCAATTTTTTCTGCTAAAGTCGGTGTACTTGTTGTCAAATCGACTAAGACACGTTTCGTCACATCAGTAGCAAAAATGCCAGTATCCCCATAGTAGATTTCTTCTACATCTTGAGGATAGCCTACCATCGAAAAGATGACTTCACTAGTAGCAGCTACATCTCTTGGCGTGTCTGCCCAAACAGCTCCCTCTTTTACAAGCTGATCTGCTTTTGCTTTTGTTCGATTATAGACAATCAACTCATGCCCAGCTTCTAGCAGATGACGCACGATCGCACTCCCCATTACTCCGGTACCAATAAATCCAATTTTCATCCTTTACCTCCTAAAAATCAAAAATCCTTGTCTCTATGCTAGTATACGCCAGAAACAAGGATTTTTTTAGAGTAAACGCCTGATTTTTATCGTTTAAACGAATTTAATTTTATTTTTATTCTTTCGATTGATGCTTCTTCTTTTCTTTGTAATTCATTTGCATGATAGACGATCATATCTTCATAAAATTCAATCATCGCTTCACCAAAGTGCGTAGAAGAAATTTCATATAATTTCGATTCCAATACTTGTGGATCATGGGGTACTTCGCTTTTAATATAATCAATAAGTGCTGGTGCGAAATCCTGATCCGTTTCAAAGGTTCTACCCAAAGAAGGATGGTCAAACAAGCGATTTAAGTAAGCATTTCCTTCCACAACACAAGGTGTCCCAGCAGCCATAGCTTCTGTATACGTTAGTCCTTGTGTTTCTGAAGTTGATGTACTTACAAAGAAATCCGCCGCTTTATAGTATAAAGCAACATCATCATTTGCCACTTCTCCAGTAAATTGGACATATTCACTCAAATCAAGCATAGTAATCAATTCCTGTAGCTCTTCCAGATAAGGTCCTTTGCCAACGATCACCATGCGTGCATTAGGATATGCTTTGATTATTTGTGGCAATCCATAAACTAACGCTTGAATGTTTTTTTCATAGGAAATCCGACTCAACGAGAGGATCATTAGTTGATCCTTTTCGATGTGCAAGGATTGCCTTAATTTTTCGATATCTTTATTCGTGATATCGGCACGCTTAAATTTTTCAATATCAATCCCCGTTGGAATCACACGTAATGGTGTCACGACACCATAGCCTCTTAACGTGTCGATTACCCGCTCACTTGGACAAACAACACCTGTTGTGTGATTAGCGAACAACCGTGAGAGATACTTCACATGGGACTGGCGAAGCACTTTACCTTTTGCGATATAGTGCAAGTAGTCCTCATACATCGTGTGGTACGTATGGATCAAAGGTATTTTTAATTTCTTGGCGACCATTTTCCCAAGTATTCCAGCACCAAACTCTGTGTGTGTATGGATCAGTTCCAATTCTAATTCTTTAGCTACCAAATAGGCATACCACATTCCTCTCACTACTACACGACGATCCTTAAATGAAACAAACGGCACACTTGGCATCCTGATCACATCTTTTTCTAATTTATCAGCATTTGGATCAGTCGTTGTAAAAATATATACCTCATGTCCATTTTTTTCTAGCTCTTCTTTTAAGGTTTTTATTGAGGTCGCAACTCCGCTTACCTGCGGAAAATAGGTATCGGTAAAAAAGCCAATTTTCATGTTTTTTCGCCTCCAAACTACCCTGTTTTTATTTTAGATTAATGTTATTCATCAAGTACTTGCAGATAAACATTTCGAAGTTGCTCACCAATTTTTTCGATACTGCGCTCTTGGGCTGTCTGATACCCGGCTTCTACCAAACTAGGAACTTCTTCTTCCATGATACTTTTGATCATCTCGCAAAATTCATCATTCGTATTTCCCATATAACAATTTTTTCTGTCTTCTAACCAACCATTATACACCGGAATGTCTCGTACGAGAACATTTTGTTTGCTTGCTAGTGCTTCTAAAACGACGATTCCTTCAGTTTCTTCATAAGAAGGAAAGAAAAATAAATCTGCACCAGAATAAGCCCCTTCAATAATCTCCCCGCTGATGTATCCAGGAAAAATCACATTGTCAGGATGATCCTCTTTGACAATTTTTCGAATATTTTTAGGGATCGAATACATGGGCACATGTCCAAACCAGATGAATGTATATTCTGGCATTTTTTTAGCAATATCGACAAAATCAATGATGCCTTTACGGGCAAAGAAAAGCCCGACACAAATGATCACTTTTTGATTTTCAGAAAGCTGAAAATGTTCACGGAATTTTAATTCCTTGATTGGATCAGGACGATATTTTTCTAAATCGATTCCATTTGAAATTGCTTGAATCGGTACAGTAAGTCCATAGCCTTCCAATAATTGCTTTGAATAAGGAGTGGGCGTAATCAAGTAATCCGCTTTACTGTATAATCCCACTAAGTATTTTTTGACTAGGGGCGACAATTGATTTGAGCCAATAAACGAGTTACGGAAATCTTCTTCCGTCGAGTGTGCATGATAAACGATTTTTTTCCCATCTCTTCTCGCCTGATTAACCATGTTATGACTATTGATACCATATGTATTGATGTGCAAAATATCATAGTCTTCCTTATTATCTAATGTATACGAAACTCCTACATCTTTTAGAGCACGTTTTTGATGGTCAAGTGCACGTCCGATACCAGATTTTGCCAGCATTTTTTCACTTTCAAAATATAATAATACCTTCAATTTACGTCCTCCTTCACTTATATAGTATAACATAGCACGGAAACTGTCACTCAAACTTAAGCCCTATTTTTAAAAGGTTCAGTAAATAACGCGTTATTTGCTTATTTTAATCAGCTATTGACTACTATTCCAAAAATCTAGATGACTTGTTGATGTCTATCTGTAATAATCACAGGATTCTCTCAAATCATGAAAAAAGAGCATGGGGCAAAAGTAAGAAATACTTTTGCCTCACGCTCTAAAAAATGAATAATCGGCGGGAGCAGAAGCAACTCCTTTGGAAAATAAGCCGAAATTCACAAAAATTTGAAAAGCAATTTCCGTGAATCGCTTCTTATTTCTCGGAGTTGAATACTTCTGTTCCGGCCTCTTTTTGCTAGCTTGTTTATTTTACGTATTCGTTAACAAGTTCAACGACTTCTTCCATTGTGTCGCACTCTTTCAAAGCACGATCAGCAAGTTCAGCCATCTTCGTTGTATCTAAACGTTTCATTAAACTACGTGTTTTTAAGATAGATGTCGCACTCATTGAGAACTCATCTAATCCCATACCTACAAGTAAAGGAACAGCGGTTTGATCTCCAGCCATTTCTCCACACATACCAGCCCATTTACCTTCAGCATGTGCTGCGTCAATCACGTTTTTGATCAAACGTAAAATTGAAGGGTTATAAGGTTGGTACAAGTAAGATACACGTTCGTTCATACGGTCAGCTGCCATTGTATATTGAATCAAGTCATTCGTACCTACTGAGAAAAAGTCAACTTCCTTCGCAAACTTATCTGCTAAGACAGCTGCTGCAGGGATTTCAATCATGATGCCGACTTGGATCGTATCAGATACTTCCACGCCTTCGCTCACTAATTTTTGTTTTTCTTCTTCAAAGATTGCTTTCGCTGCACGGAATTCTTTAAGAGTCGCTACCATTGGGAACATGATGCGTAATTTTCCATGAACAGATGCACGTAACAATGCACGCATTTGTGTACGGAACATTTCGTCACCTAATTCAGACAAGCTGATACGTAGCGCACGATAGCCTAAGAACGGATTCATTTCATGAGGTAATTGCAGATAAGGTAATTCTTTATCGCCACCAATATCCATTGTACGAACAACGACTGGTTTACCATCCATTCCTTCAAGAACCGCTTTATACGCTTCATATTGATCATCTTCAGTAGGGAAGTCAGGAGAATCCATGTACAAGAATTCTGTACGGTAAAGTCCTACTGCTTCACCACCATTGTTGTGAACACCAACTAAATCTTTTGGTGTACCAATGTTTGCAGCTAACTCAAAATGCTTGCCATCAGCTGTAACTGTTTCAGCATTTTTTAGTTTGTCCCATTCTGCTTTTTGAGCAGCGTAATCAGCACCGATTTTTTCAAATTCAGCTTTTTGTTCGTCAGTTGGGTGAACGATTACATCGCCTTCGATCCCATTGACAGCCAAAATGTCGCCTTCTTTGACTTTAGCAGTGATTTCTTTTATTCCAACAATTGCTGGAATTTCTAAAGAACGAGCCATGATGGCAGAATGTGAAGTACGTCCGCCGATATCAGTTACAAACGCTTTAACATATTTGCGGTCTAATTGCGCTGTATCACTAGGAGTCAAATCATGTGCAACAACGATCACTTCTTCGTTGATCATTGATGGATTTGGTAATGTTACTCCTAATAGATGTGCTAAAATACGTTTTGCAACATCACGAATGTCTGCCGCACGTTCTTTCATATATGCGTTGTCTTCCATCGCTTCGAACATACCAATATACATATCAGTAACTTCTTTTAGCGCTGATTCAGCGTTTACACTGTTATCTTTGATATTTTGTTTGATTTGGCCAACCATTTCTGGATCTGAAAGAACCATCAAATGAGCGTCAAATACTTGCGCTTCTGCTTCACCTAAGCTTTGCGCTGCTTTTTCACGAATTTGCTGCAATTCTTCAGTAGATTTAGCTAAAGCATCATCTAAACGAGATTCTTCGGCAGAAGTATCTTCTACTGTTGTCTTACTGAATGTTAAATCCGGTTGAACTAGCAGGTAAGCTTTTGCAACGGCAACTCCGTCACTAGCGGCAATCCCTTTTAGCATTTCAACCATTATTCAGATAATCCTTCTTTCTTCATTGTTTCAACGATTGCTGCCATTGCATCCGCTTCGTCAGCACCTTCAGCTGTGATAGTAACGTCAGAACCTTGGCCTACACCTAAAGACATAACGCCCATGATAGATTTCAAGTTTACTGATTTACCTTTATACTCTAAGTTTACATCAGAGTTAAATTTGCTTGCTGTTTGTACTAATAATGTAGCTGGACGTGCGTGGATCCCAGTTTCTGCTACTACGTGAAATTCTTTCTTTTCCATATTAATCGGTCTCCTTTAAGTGAGTGTTGTTTTTATGTGAGGGTTTTCTTTTTTAGCATTCATTAGGAACGCTAAGAAGTAGTACCCTTTCATCTGTAAAGATTACCATTTTTTGCCGACAGATACAACAGTTTTCATTTAAATTCACTCAAAAGTGTATAAAAATATTACATATGGTTTTTAAAAATGACAGCGGATATCATGACATCAATAAGGGCTATGCGTTCACTCTAACCATGGAAATAATTTTCAGAACGAATTTTAGATCGTCGTTGAATGGTGTTCTATTCCTTATTCTGTCAGCATCACTCCACTACGATTCACTTTCCTTCTCAAATCAAACTAAATACTTGCGTCGGTTAATAAATTTAGTATAATAGAACTCAAAGGTCAGGAATGGTCAACTACATTTTCCACCTTTCTTAACTACCTATAACAATGAGGGTTATTCTTTTACCTTAGCAAAAACAGGTTGTAAAATAGAAATGTAATCAACTGAAAGGACGTGAATCATTTATGCTTTGTCAAAATTGTGGTAAAAATGAAGCAACGATCCACTTATATGCAACAGTAAACGGTCAGCGAACACAGCTGGACTATTGTCAAAGTTGTTATCAAAAAATCAAAAATCAGCAAAATGGAGGTCTGACAAGTATGGCCCAAAATGATCCTTTTGGTTTTGGCAGTTTAGACGATCTATTTCGATCAATGTCACGCCAAATGCAACAACAAGGAAACATGGAACAAACACCACCAACTCAATTTGATGGAAACAACAATTTCAATGGCGGGCAACCACCTCAAGGAAATACAGATGGCTTACTCGGTGAATATGGTATCAATATCACAGAACAAGCACGTCAAGGAGACATCGATCCAGTGATCGGCAGAGATGATGAGATCAAACGGGTCATTGAGATCCTAAATCGTCGGACCAAAAACAATCCTGTATTGATTGGTGAACCAGGTGTTGGTAAAACAGCAGTAGTCGAAGGCCTTGCACAAAAAATCGTCGACGGTGATGTTCCACAAAAATTGATGGATAAAGAAGTCATTCGGTTAGATGTCGTTTCCTTAGTTCAAGGTACTGGTATCCGTGGTCAATTTGAAGAACGTATGCAAAAATTGATTGAAGAAATCAAGCAAGCAGAGAATGTGATCTTGTTTATTGATGAAGTCCATGAAATCGTTGGTGCAGGTTCTGCCGGAGATGGAAATATGGATGCTGGAAACATTTTAAAACCTGCCCTTGCCCGTGGTGAACTTCAAATGGTCGGTGCTACAACTTTAAATGAGTACCGAATCATTGAAAAAGATGCAGCATTAGAACGACGCATGCAACCAGTCCGAGTAGACGAACCTACAGTGAAGGAAACAATCAGTATCCTAAAAGGATTGCAAAAACGTTACGAAGATTATCATCATGTCAAATATACAGATGAAGCAATTGAAGCCGCTGCTATTTTATCGAATCGTTATGTCCAAGACCGATTCTTACCAGATAAGGCCATTGACTTATTAGATGAAACTGGTTCAAAGAAAAACTTAACGATCCAAATCGTTGATCCTAAAACGATCGATAAGAAGCTTCAAGAAGCAGAAGAACAAAAGACTCAAGCTTCAAAAGAAGAAGATTTCGAAAAAGCAGCTTATTATCGTGACCAAATCAACAAATTGCAAAAAATGAAAGAACGCCAATTGACAGATGAAGAAACACCTGTCATTACTGAAAAAGATATGGAAAAAATCGTCGAACAACGCACAGGTATTCCTGTCGGCGAATTAAAAGAAAAAGAACAAACACAATTGAAAAATCTTGCAAGTGATTTAAAAGCACATGTCATTGGGCAAGATAATGCAGTGGATCGAGTAGCGAAAGCCATCCGACGCAATCGTGTTGGTCTAAACAAGAAAAATCGTCCAATCGGTTCGTTCCTATTTGTAGGCCCAACTGGTGTAGGTAAAACTGAGTTAGCGAAACAATTAGCCTTTGAACTATTCGGTTCTGAGGATTCAATGATTCGTTTCGATATGTCTGAGTACATGGAAAAACATAGTGTGTCTAAATTGATTGGTTCTCCTCCAGGTTACGTTGGATACGAAGAAGCAGGCCAATTGACTGAAAAAGTTCGTCGTAATCCTTACAGCTTGATTCTCTTAGATGAAGTTGAAAAAGCACATCCTGATGTGTTGCACATGTTCTTACAGATCCTAGATGATGGCCGACTAACGGATGCACAAGGACGAACAGTCAGCTTCAAAGACACGATCATCATCATGACAAGTAATGCTGGTACTGGAAAAGTAGAAGCAAATGTTGGTTTTGGTGCAGCAAGAGAAGGTGTCACTCGCTCTGTCTTGAATCAATTGAATAACTACTTTACTCCTGAATTCTTGAACCGTTTTGATGGTATCATTGAATTCAACGCATTATCAAAAGAAAACTTGATGACGATCGTTACTCTAATGCTAGATGATGTAAACAATATGTTGGCAGCCCAACAACTACACATTGAAGTACCAACAAATGTAAAAGAAAAATTAGTCGATTTAGGATATGATCCTTCAATGGGTGCTCGCCCTCTTCGTCGAACGATCCAAGAACAGATTGAAGATGGTATTGCCGAATTCTACTTAGATCATCCAGCTATCCACGATCTAAAAGCAAAATTAGATAAAGATGGTAAAATCGTTATCACATCAAAACCAGAGCGTTTAGTCAAAGAAGAAACCGAAGTCGAATAATTCTGGTGGATTTTATCAAAACAAAAACGAGGTCGAGACAAAAGTCGTTTAGGTTTGAGAAAGTGAAGAAAAAAACGAACAATACGCTTTTTGTATTGCTCGTTTTTTTTGAAATTTCCGAAAAAGCTGACTTTCGATCGCCGTTTATTTGGAATTAGAGTCTATAGCAAAACTGATTTTTAGATTTGTCTCGACCTTTTGTTTTTTCTATAGAAATCAAAATACTGTTCATTTGATTAAAAAAAAATTATAATTAACTAAGGTTGTATCTAAAAAACTACATAAATGAGGTGAGCGCCATGAAATTTGTTAATGTAACGAATAGCCATTCACGTTTAGTATTAAATCAATTAGAGAATACCGATGCTCATATGGTAAAAGTGTATACTGCAGGAAATACGACAATTGTCTATACTGAAGCCCCTGAACATAATGAAATCTTGCTGATCAATGAAAATCGAAAAGTACAGCCAAAAGAAATTGAAGAAGTAAAAAAATATTTCTTGAAAAAAATCCATGACGCTGTGTATCATGAAGAAGAAATCAAAGTCATCGAATTAGCTGGATTAGTGGAGATTTCTATACCTAAACATCACTTGGATACTGAGTTTGCAATGTAAAGACTATTAAATAGAGCAACTCCTTGAAAGTCAGATTGACTTTCAAGGAGTTTTTGTATGTAGATGTTTCTTCATTATTCTTTTCGAAGTCGCCACACTTCTTACTTTGTTCCCTGTCGATTTTTCCGCTTCTTTTTTCACTTTCTTTTCTTTTTGGACAATTGAGCGTACTTCTCTGAGAAGCCATTCATTTTGATCCCAGTCTTCTATATCCAACATTCGGCAAAGACGTTGCATTTCTAATTTCTTTTTTGCAATCCTGTCTTTACGTTGTTCCTCTGTCTCCATAATCTTTCACCTCATCTCTTCTATTAGGTACGCAAATCAATTGTAATTCACCTAAAGAATAAAGATTTATTTATTTTTCTTTTATAATAAGCTTTTCAGTTTTACATCTGGGTATTTATCTGCGAACCAACGCTCCGCAAACTGATTCTCAAATAAGAACAATGGTTGATCAAAACGGTCACGCGCTAAGATATTACGACTTGAGCTCATTCGTTCATCTAAATCTTCAGGATCGATCCATCGAGCAATTTTATGCCCCATCGGTGACATGATGACTTCCGCATTGTACTCATTCAACATTCGGTACTGAAATACTTCAAATTGTAGTTGTCCCACTGCACCAATGATATATTCTTCAGTCAAATACGTTTTGTATAATTGGATTGCTCCTTCTTGGACCAATTGATAGATTCCTTTATGGAAAGATTTCTGTTTCATCACATTTTTGGCAGTAACTTTCATGAAAAGTTCTGGTGTAAAGGACGGTAATTCTTCATATGCAACTTTTAATTTCCCTTCATATAAAGTATCCCCTATTTGGTAATTCCCTGTATCGTAAACTCCGATGATGTCACCTGCTACAGCTTTTTCGACATTTTCACGTGAATCAGCCATAAATTGCGTCACGTTGCTCAATTTTAATTTTTTACCTGTACGCTCCAATGAAACATCCATTCCACGTTCAAATGTACCAGAACAAACGCGAACAAATGCGATGCGGTCCCGATGTGCTGGGTTCATGTTTGCTTGAATTTTAAACACGAAGCCTGAGAATTCTTCTTCGTAGGGGCTAACAGTTTGTTCGTCTTGTGTCTTGTGACTATAAGGAGATGGAGCTAGTTCCACGAATGTTTCTAGAAAAGTCTGTACACCAAAATTCGTTAACGCTGAGCCAAAGAATACTGGTGTTTGATCCCCGCGAGCAATTTTCTCTTCATTGAATGAGTCCCCTGCTTCTTTGAGCAATTCAACTTCTTCAAGTACTTGTTCATATAATGAATTTTCTGTTAGCGGATGTCCATCTGGTAGTAAGCCATCTTCATCTAACTCGATCAACCGTTCATCGTTATAGTTTTCCGGACGATAAAATTCGATACGGTTGTGATGGATATCATATAATCCTTCTAGGCCTTTCCCCATGCCGATTGGCCAATTCATTGGATAAGATTCGATATCTAACAACTCTTCTAATTCTTCTAAAAGTTCCAAAGGCTCGCGACCATCACGATCGAGTTTATTGATAAATGTAAAAATTGGAATGCCCCGTTTTTTAACAACTTTGAATAGTTTTTTTGTCTGAGCTTCGATCCCTTTTGCACTATCGATGACCATGACTGCGCTATCCACTGCCATCAATGTACGATACGTATCTTCTGAAAAATCCTCATGTCCTGGTGTATCCAGGATGTTGACTCTTTTTCCATGATAATCAAATTGCATCACTGAACTCGTAACAGAGATACCGCGTTGCTTCTCGATCTCCATCCAGTCAGATTTAGCAAAATTACCAGTCTTTTTTCCTTTAACTGTTCCTGCTTGGCGAATCGCGCCACCGAATAATAATAATTGTTCAGTAATCGTTGTTTTCCCTGCATCCGGATGGGAAATAATGGCAAAAGTACGCCGATTGTCCACTTGTTGTTTTAACTCTGGATTGTTCATAGTTTAACTCCATTCTTTCATCTTTTATTTAATGTTCCTCTAGAGTGTGGGACAAAAGTAAGAAACACTTTCGTCTCATTCTTTAAAAACGAATAAACGGTGGGAGCAGAAGCAACTCCTTCGAAAATAAACCGAAATTAACAAAAATTTGAACAGCAATTTTCGTTAATTTCTTCTTATTTCTCGGAGTTAAACACTTCTGTCCCAGCCTCTTCTTTCCACAACTAAATCAGTATAGCATGGATTAAGTGATTGAAAAAGCCATGACATCAAGATTTCTTGCGAAATTGATTTATACGTTCAAAAAAGAATAGACATGCTGCTCTTACGCAACACATCTATTCTTACAAGTCATATTACTCTTCAAACAATAACTTGCTTATCTTCTTGGTTCGTCATCTTCAAATTCTTTTCTGAAATAGCGACGTTCCTCATCAGGTTCTGCTTCCATTTCTTCTGGATCATGGAATAGCACCCGAATCTTCAATATTCTAGAACCTTCCATTTCTTGAGAAATCAACGTGATGTTGTCAACATCAAAGGACAGTTTCTCACCTTCATCAGGAATCATTCCTAAGGCTGTGATCAAGTATCCAGCCATAGTATCAACATCGCTCATGTGCAGATCACTATCAAAGGCTTCGTTGAATTCATCGATCAACATGCGTCCTTGGATAATGTATTCATGTTCATCTACTTTTTCATAAAGGTTTTCGACTTCATCTGATTCATCATCGATTTCCCCAACGATTTCTTCTAACAAGTCTTCTAATGTTGCTAAACCTACTACGCCGCCGTATTCGTCAAGCAAGATTGCCATTTGATTTTGTGTTTTCTTCATTTCATATAAAAGATCATCAATAAATATCGTTTCTGGTACAAACAATGGTTCTTGCATGATCTTTTGTAGATCTAAATGATCAAAGCCAAATTTATGTGCGGCTTTCAATAAATTCTTCGTGTGCAAGATTCCGACTACTTTATCTTTATCTTCATTATATACAGGAATCCTTGAATAATTTTCTGATAAAACTTCATTGACATTATCTTCAACGGAGTCATTGATATCGATCATAAAAGCATCTGTTCGAGGAACCATCACTTCGCGTGCAACTTTGGTATCTAAAGAAAAAACGCCCTGTAACATTTCTAATTCTTCATTGTTCAGTACGCCTTCAGTCTCCAGCATATACCGCATTTCATCTCGGGTCATTTTCGAATCTTCGTCGTCAAAAGTCATCGGTGTGATCCTTGCTAACAAACTAGTTGAAGCAGATAAAAGCCAAACGAATGGTTTAGCGACTATACCGATCGTACGAATCATTCCAGAAGTAAAATTCGCTACCTCTTCTGACTTGTTCAACGCGATACGTTTTGGATACAATTCTCCAAATACAATGGATACATAGGTCAAAATAGCTAATACAATGATGTTGGCAATGTTTTTAGCTGCCACTCCACCACCTAAGACAGGGGCTAATCGTTCTGACAGTGTATTGGCTAATGATGCACCAGATAGGATGTTGACTAATGTAATCCCTACTTGGATCGTTGACAGGAAGTTATTTGGGTTCTGCAATATTTTTAAAAGCTTTTGAGATTTGGTATCTCCTTCTTCCGCCTTTTGCTCGATTCGATTTTTATTGATCGAAACCACTGCAATCTCGGAAGCAGCTAAAAAAGCATTGATCAAAGTCAAAATGATCAGTAATAAAATTTGCGCTAACAGCGACTGACTCTCAGGGTCAGCATTCATAATCGCATTCTCTCCTTATAATTTAAAATTTTTAGTTTACGATAGAAAAAAAGCGTGACTAAAAAGATAGCCACGCTAAAATGTTATCACAAAGGCATTTCCTTTGCAATAAAAACAAATGTTTATATCAGTTACTTTCATTGTTCATTCAGAATTTACATCACAAAGTTGTTGCGATTTTTTTCTTATTTTCGTTTTGTTTATCTTCTTTGACGATCTTGATAACATAAGAAATGATCGTCTTGCAGATTGCATAAAACGGTACACCTAAGAAGATACCCATTAAACCAGCAATATTCCCTGCAACCAGTAGAACAATGATGATCGTTAATGGATGGATATTCAATGATTTACCAATCACATTTGGATAGATGATATTTCCGTCTAATTGCTGCACGATCAATACCACGACACAACAAAGCAATGCTTTAACTGGCTCGTTGAAGACTGTAACTAGAAATGCGGGAGCTAATCCTAGATAAGGCCCCAAATATGGAATCAAATTCGTTAGCCCTGCAATCACTCCGAAAAGAAACGCATAATCTACACCAAGAATCATATACCCCAAAAACGTAAATGTCCCAACAAACAAACACTCAATTGCCTGTCCACTGATATAGTTCGCTAATGTTTTATTTAATTGCCCAAGCAATTCCATGATTTGTTCTCT
The DNA here is from genome assembly GCF_005236045.1 of Enterococcus sp. VV15. Lineage (NCBI taxonomy): Bacteria > Bacillati > Bacillota > Bacilli > Lactobacillales > Enterococcaceae > Enterococcus > Enterococcus sp. VV15. Next base: position 64,572 of record NZ_QPTY01000007.1, on the reverse strand, counting down.
TCTTTTTTCTGGAAAGAACTGTTGGATATTTGGTACTAATTTTTCACTATCCTTCAGCATATAGAACAAAACAAATGGGACTGTAATAATCACGATCGTAGCAGAAGCAATTGTTCCAACGATCGAGCCAAGACTAGTTGATACTCCGCTTAAAAATTGTTGGATGATCGTTCCATATGAAATATCTAGTTGTTCAAAATATTTATTGATATTTACTTCCTTGAAGATCGGTAAATCAGACACTTGTATCAACCAACTTTCAACCTGTTTGAGAAAATCAGGTATGTTAGAAGCTAATGAAGAAATTTGCTGTATCAAACTTGGGATGACACTCAGCAAAATCCAGATGATTGCTGCTACTAATAAAAGTAATACGATCGCGACTGCCCATACACGTTTGATTTTTGCTTTCATCAACAGTTTTACAATCGGATTCAGTAGATAATACAGAAATCCAGCAGTCAAAACTGGTGCGAATAGCGTTGAAAAGAATGTCCCAATCGGTTGAAAAATAAAATTGATTTTTGAAGAAACGAGAATCAATGTAGCTAATATGAGTAGTTCACAAGACCAAAACATTAGTTTTGATTGTTTTAATTTTTCAAACAATGTTTTTCCCCTTTCGTCTTTTTTACCAGTATATAGCATATTGGTAAAAATTTCTTTTATTCTTACTAAAATTTGATTTTTTTATCTACTTTTCAATTATTTTTCTTTAAAGTATACTAGAAAAAATGAAAGGTGGCTACAAAATGAAAGTAGTGCAAACAAAAGATACCTTGAGTACTATCTATCTCGATGCGGTTCGCATCAGAAATCAAGTGTTCGTCGTCGAGCAAGGTGTCCCCTTAACAAGAGAAATAGACAAAGACGAGGCCCATTGTGTCCATTTCGTTCTTTATTCAGATGAAAAAAAACCTTGTGGCACGGTCCGACTGCTTCCATTGGAGAATGGGAAAATGAAGTTACAACGCATGGCGATCTTAGCAGAATATCGTCACCAAGGACTAGGCAAGATTTTAGTTGAGGAAGCCGAAGCATTTTCAAAAAAGCAAGGCTACAACACGATTATACTTGGCGCTCAAGCAACAGCGGAAGCCTTTTATGAAAAATTGGGCTTTCAAGAATATGATGAACCTTTTGAAGATGCTGGCATGCCGCATGTCCATATGAAAAAAGAATTTTGACCAACCAAGTATAAAAATCACGAAAAAACAGTAAGCACAAAGACATGATCTTTGCCTTACTGTTTTTCTTTCTACTTGCGCGACAATTGCTTGTAACGGTTATACCAAATATCAATATAGCCTTCGGAGAAAGGGCCATCACCATTATTGATCCAGTCAACCAAGATCTTCACATTTTCTTTTAGGATAAAGTCGATATCATTTGGATAATTCATCATTTGGCTATGCATCTCATATTCATCGACATCTAGTAATCGTTTTTCACCATCAGGAAAAACTTTGATATCTAAATCATAATCAATATACTTTAGTGCCTCATCGTCCAGCAAAAAAGGTGAAGCTAGATTACAATAATAGGAAACCCCCTTTTCTCGAATCATTGCTATTACATTGAACCAGTATTTTTTGTGAAAATAAACGATTGCTGGTTCTCGAGTTACCCAACGCCGGCCATCAGACTCTGTTACAAGAGTGTGATCATTAACACCGATCATTGAATGCTCACTTGTTTTTAATACCATGGTATCACGCCACGTTCGATGCAATTTGCCGTCATGTTTATAACTTTGGATCGTTACAAACTCGCCTTCTTTTGGGACTCCCATAGCAACCCTTCCTTACGCAGCATCTCATGCTTTGTGTTTGGGTGTTCATTACACCGACATCGTAATTATTATATCAATAAAAAAGTGCTTTGCCTAGAAAGGATTACTATTGTTTCGATTTTTCTCAAGTTGTTCCAACAATTTGACTTGAACTTTCGGAAAAGAAACGTCATTAAAACTATTGGGATTTAACCAGCGTGCGTTTTTCGTTTCACTTAGTACATTTTCTGAATGCGCGGGTATACGACCATAGAAAAGAAGCACATGCCATTTCAAATGGCTGAAAAGATGGGTTACTTCTCCCAAATGACGCTTTTGCCAAATCAGCTCATCAGAAAAAGCAAAAGGTAGTATATGCCCTTCTTCTTCCGCCACTAGTGACTCCGCAAATAAGTCAGGTTCATATGATTGCGCCCACTCTTCTTTTAAAAGATGGTATGTTTCTTTTGTCACTTCTAGCATCGGAAATGTCCACATTTTTGCTAATAATTTTTGTGTATGCCTTTCTTCAAAATAATAGGCACCTGCTTCATTCTGGATAGCTGCACAAATATAATAAATGTCTTTTGGTTTTTCCTTTTTTGTTTTTACTGGGTACTGCTGTTGCTTTCCTTCCTGTTTTGCCAGACAAAAAGCCTGGATAGGACATTTCTCACAAAGTGGTGAGGTGGGTGTACAAATAGCTGATCCTAGATCCATCAATGCTTGATTGAACTCACCTGGATGTTTCTCATCAATGATACTTCGCATCGCTTCATCAAAGGTTTTTCTACTCGATGCTTTTGCAATATCTTCTTCAATACAAAATAGCCGACTGACCACCCTCATGACATTTCCGTCAATTGCTGGCTCAGGCAAACCAAAAGCTATACTCGAAATTGCACCAGTCGTGTATGGACCGATCCCCTTCAATTTACTTATTTCTTCCGGCGTGCGAGGCATTTCCCCGCCATATTCAGTCATGATTTGTTTTGCCGCAGTTTGGATGTTTCGGACTCTCGAATAGTAGCCAAGTCCTTCCCAAGCTTTAAGCAATTTTTCTTCTGGAGCATTTGCTAGCGATTCGATTGTGGGAAACCACTCCATAAAACGATAGAAATAATCAATCACTGTATCAACACGCGTTTGTTGAAGCATGATTTCCGAAATCCAAATTCGATAAGGATCTTGGTTGTAACGCCAAGGAAGGTTACGCTTTTCTTTTTCGTACCATTCGATAAAAATCCTTTGGAATTCTTTTTTCTGCTCACTTGTCCATTTTTCCCATTCTTTATTCACATTCTTCTTCCTTTTCCGTAATAAAACGTTGGATCATCTCTAGATCAAATCCTTTTTGATATAAACTTTGTTTGATTTTCATTTTTCTTTTTTTCGGTTCGAATCGTAAATTTTTGCGCCACAATTTTTCTCCCTGCGTTACTAAAAGATCATATTCTTGCTCCTGATCTACTTCTTGCGGCAGATTTGCTATTGCTTGTTGGATGGCTTCTTGTGTAAATCCCTTTGTTAAAAGATTTTGTTGGATCTTTCTTATAAGCTCCTTGTGGCTTTTCCCATGATTTTTATGATACAGCTTTTCCGCCACTTGCATAGCAATCGTTTGTTGATCTGTATCAGGATATTGAAACAACGCCTGTTCGATTATCTCTGGCTTCAAACCCTTTTGTTGTAATTGTTGTGCTAATTTCTTGGGCCCTTTATCACTTAACCTCACATTGGTCCGTACAAAACTTTCGCCATAAACCAAGTCATTGATCAAATCCAATTCTTTTAACCGTTCAACGATTTTATTGCGGTCTTCAAGATTGATTTCTTTTTCTTTTAAATACGTTCTGATTTCTTTTTCAGAACGCAGTTGATAACTCAAGTAATTGAGGGCTTGCTGAAAGCCAAAATCAAAGCCGCTACTCTTTCTTATCTCTTGTAGCGTTTCATCAGTCAACTCTTGACCCTTCAATAAGCGATAGCGAACTAAAATATCTTCCGATACTAGCAATGCATCTCCTTCAGATAAATCAACTTGATAAAAAGGACCCTTGCCCTTGCTGATTCTAGTAACAGTTATCATCGACTCTCTCCCTTCGAACATATATTCCTATGATACCATATAAAATCCCCATCTTTTCTTTTTATATGTTAGAATAAAGCCACACTATTAGAAAAAAAGGAAGATACTTATGACAGAAACTATTGTCAAAAATGGCCAGACCATCCCTTTGAAAATCAAGCGTTTAGGCATCAACGGTGAAGGTATCGGTTACTTTAAACGATTGATCATCTTTGTTCCTTACGCCCTTCCCAAAGAAGAAGTACTTGTGAAAATAACAAAGGCTACACCTCGTTATGCAGAAGGACAGCTTGTTAAAATCAAAAAAGAAAGTAAGGATCGGGTAGTTGCTCCATGTCCAGTCTATTATGAATGCGGTGGCTGTCAGTTACAGCATTTAGCGTACCATGCGCAACTTGACTTCAAAAAAGACTTACTTTTGCAATCTCTTGAAAAATTCAAACCAGAAGGGTTCCGTTCCTATCAACTACGCCCTACGATCGGAATGTCTGATCCTTGGCACTATCGTAACAAGGCCCAATTTCAGCTAAGAAAAAATAAAAAAACCAAAAAAATAGAAGCAGGACTGTATCAAGCAAATTCGCACAAACTTGTGCCATTGACTGATTGCTTAGTCCAAGAACCAAGAACACAAGAGGTCATGAACACAGTAGTGACCCTTTTGAATAAGTATGATCTTCCTATTTATGATGAAAGAAGCAACAGCGGCATCTTCCGAACGATCATGGTCCGAGTCGGAATCAAAACAGGCGAGTTACAAGTGGTCTTTATTACTCGAAGTCGGAAATTCCCTCAAAAAAATGCACTCATTCGTGAGATCAATCAAAGATTACCAGAAGTTGTTTCGATCATGCAAAATGTGCAACCAAATAAAACTTCTCTAGTGATGGGTGATGAAACCCTTCATTTATGGGGGAAAGAGGCAATTGAAGAGCATATCAACGAAGTGACATTTGATCTTTCTCCTCGTGCTTTCTTTCAATTAAACCCGCAGCAAACAGAAATTCTCTATGGCGAAGGAATCAAAGCATTAGCTATCCAACCAAACGAAACGATCGTTGATGCCTATTGTGGAGTAGGAACGATCGGGTTAAGTGTAGCAAAACAGGCGAAAGAGATCCGTGGAATGGATACAGTTCCTCAAGCTATCGCTGATGCCAGAAAAAACGCAGAACGTTTGGGCTATCAGAATACACGCTATGAAGTAGGAACAGCCGAAGAATTATTACCAAAATGGCTAAAAGAAGGATTTAAGCCAGATGGTATCATCGTTGATCCGCCAAGAACTGGACTTGATCCTCAATTGATCCAAGCAATCTTAGCCTATCCGCCAACTAAACTTGTCTATATTTCCTGTAACGTCTCAACACTGGCACGTGATCTTGTTGAATTAAGCAAAAAATTTCAGGTCGAGTATCTACAATCTGTTGATATGTTCCCTCAAACTGCCCGTTGTGAAGTTGTTGTAAAGCTAACAAAAAAATAGACTTAATCGAAAAAGATCGAGACAGAAGTGTTTCATCCTGAAATTAAGAAGGAGTTACTTCCACCATCTTTCGTATTAGAACGAGGTCGAAACAAAAGTCGTTTAGGTTTGAGAAATTGGAGAGAAAAACGAGGCTGGGACAGAAGTGTTTATTTCCGAAGGAGTTGCTTCTGCTCCCACCGTTTATCCGTTTTTAAAGAATGAGACAAAAGTGTTTCTTACTTTTGTCCCACGTTCGTTTATTTTTTGCTGACAGTCTTCAATGCACGAAATAAGGTTTGAAACTGTCCTTTGAATGACATGACTTGTTCAAAGATATCCTCTCCGTCATTCAACATTTTCACAGTGATCCAACCTAATGATTCTGTAATTGCACTAGCAACAGTCGCATTGATAGCAGCTCCTGTAACTGTTCCAACAGCTGGCACAAATTTCACGAGATTTCCCACCGCACTTCTGCCTAGGCTAACCACCACTAATTCTTTTGACAAACTTTTTCCAAGACTTTCAGACCATGGCTGGCCGAATAGCTTATGCAAACGAGCCATCATTGTCAACTGAACCGGAACCAATAAAAAAGCATCTGAAAATGGAATAGGAGAACACCCAATGATCGCTGCTATCAATGAAGCAGCATGAATGATACGATGGCTTTTTTTTCGAGTGATTGGATCTACCCCTTTTAAAAAATCTTCGAACACATGGTCAAATTTCACTTGATTTTTCTCCAGAATTGTTTCGGCCACTTTTTTTGATTTTTCGTACGTATTCAAAATAACCTTGGATGTCTTTTGTGGGATTTTTTTAAGTACTTCAGAGAAAAAAGAGTCAAATTCTTCTTGGTCTAATTCCTCTGAAAGTAATGGATCAACTTCCTGTTCTTTACTCTTTTCTTTACTAACTTTTGCTTTTTTCTTTAACAATCTCATCGATTGATTCCTCCTTATTACTGAAAACATTCTTCTTTATGGATTGAAAAGAAGAACACTCATTCTCTGTATATGCCAAAGGTGACCAAAAAAGGCAATTAGCTATTTTGATACATCCAAAGCTTCAATATACACACATAGTGATTTCCTATTTGTTTCTTTAAGCGAGATATTTTCCTGATGTCCGTGTAGTTCCATGATACAACAACCTGTTACTGAACCAAAATCATTGACTCACAAAAAAAGCGAGAGAAAAGTACACTCACTTTTCCCTCACTCTATAGGATTGAATAAACTATTGGAACAGTAGAAACTCCTTGAAAAATAAATGAAGACTCGCAAAAATTTGAAGTTACGCGCATTCTGACCTATTCATTTAGGAGTAGCACTTCTATCCAACCTATTGATATTTACTTATTATTGGATATTTACATCAATTGCTTGATAAAAAGCATTAGTGGTATCGCTGATATTCCACACAGCTAAAATCACATGGTAGCCTTTGCGATCTTGCGGAACAGTGATTGTTTGATTGACGATTTTAGGTGGTACAGTTGCTTTATCATCAATTTGCGCAATCAATTCAAAATCACTGATTTTCAATGGTGCATTAGGATTCCAACCTGTTTTTGTTATATAGTAATCCCATGTGCTTGTTCGATGTTGCGCAGTTAGGTTCCATGAAATAGTCAAATTACCAGGATTGATCACACTTTTATGCCATCTTGTTGCCGTTTGCTCATCCAATGGTTCAAACCCAGTGACTCCAGCACTTGCTAATTTTCCATCAATAAATGTATTTTTAGGTGCTTCGATACTTTGTGGCTCCCACTGTGCACGCCCAACATTTTGATTCAAATTACCCGCTGCTGCCGTACCAAAATAAGCACGGCTTCCAGGGGAAGTGACATATCCATGTGCAAATCCAGAAGTACCGAATCCAAACAACCCTAACATGACTACACCGACAAACAATAAGACATTAAGCTTCTTCATAAATGAACCTCCTATTAGTTGATAGGTTCATTGTAATCGTTTTCTTCGCCAATAACAAACATTATGCTTTTATGATTTTTAACTGATTTTTTCCCATAAGGCAGGTACGATATCTGGTGTCCAGCCAGCAATTGATATATGTGCTTGCAAGCAACGATAACTAGATCCACCATAAGTTACGATACTTCCAATACTGTAGGCTTGATTAGTTGTCCAAGTATTCCCTTGACTATCTTCATCCAATGTTTTAACAGTGATTGCTTGACTGAAATCAGATGATCCGGATTGGTTGATTGCTTTGACTTGATAAATGTAAGTTGTATCAGCATCTAAATTATTATCTTCAAATTCATTCGTTTCACTGACACCTATACGAATGCCGTCACGATAAATAGCATAGTGCATCACTTGTTCATTCGGTGTATTTTTCACCCATGTTAACGTTAATTTATTTTGCAGAATATTTTTAGCTGTCAATTGAAGTGGCACAGAAGGTACTGGTAGCTGGCCTTCCGTTTCATCATTAGTTTTAAGCGACAAAATAGCAGAACGTTCTGACTTATTCCCCTCTGTGTCTACTGCTTCTACCGTATAAGAATAGGTCGTAGCTGGTTTTAGTCCTTTATGAAGGAAATTCGGTACTTTACTTGTTCCCACCAAACGATTTTCTTCGTAAATATTATAATGAGATACTTGAACATTGTCTGTGGATGCAGTCCATGACAATGAGATCGAATCAGAAGAAGCCACTCCATGTAAATCAGTTGGTGTAGACGGTTTTTCAAAATCTTCTGGTGACGGAGTATCTTTGCCAAATTGTTGAGCGACCGTTAAAAATTCATATTGATTTTTGACTTTACCTTGTCCACCATCCACCATTGCATCTCGGTTCATTGACCAGTAAGAAACCATACCGATTTTCTTTTCTTTTGCATGTTGGATAACTTTATTGAGCATTGCTGTTGTAAAATACGGATGTGCTTCGCTTTCAAATCCAATCGAAGGCGTTGTTCCTAGTCTTGCATATGCTTGTTCATCTGTTAACATCGTGTTGGTGAAACGCTTGTAATAATCCTTCAATTGAACCATCGTATTGTCTACTGCATCTAAAGAACCTTGTGCGTAGTCAGGAACGACACTGCCATAACACATCGTCATCAAATTAACTGTAGTTAGCTCTACTCCTGCCTCTAAATAGGCTTGTAGTACAGACAATCCTGTCGAAATCAGCCCAGTATCCATAACTGGTAAAGTCAATGTCACTTCTACACCCGTTTTTTCTTGGACTTTCCTGATCGCTTTTGCATTTGCTAAATTTTCTTGATAGCCCATTGCTGCCGCTTCCACATCGAAATCGACTCGAGTAAGGCCATAGCCTTGGATGATTTCAGTGTATGAATTAGCTAAAATAGAAATATCTTGTGTCGTTTCCCAAAAAGCACCAGAATTCAATCCACCAAAAGAAATCGCCACATCGCCACCGATTCCTCTCAATTCACGAATTGATTTTTTGATTCCTTCATATTGCCATTGATCATTGTCACTCTCGCTTAGTCCATTAAATCCACCCCAAGCCCAGTCAATTCTGTCATTTTTAACTCCTTTTGCTTGCATGAATCCTAAATTAAAGAATTTTTGCCCTGTCTTCTTTGCAACTGCTGCAAGATCTAGTGCACCATTGCTTGAAAGATCTTCTTTTGAGCTATAGGCAGTCATGTCCACAAAAGGAGCGACCACTTGATCTTCCCACTGAATACCTTGACCAACCCCAAAATCTGCTTGTTGTTTACTACTTTGTTCTGTTGCCAACGTTTCCTCTGCATTTAACAATAACGGTGCAATCAGCAAACTACAAAGCGCCGCTCCTACAAATAATCTTTTAAACTTTTTCTCCATTTCCCCACTCCTATCATATTTTTGTTATTAAAAATATTTATGTAATCGATTACATATAAATGATAACATTTATAAAATAACAAATTAAAAAACATTAACGTTATTTAATCTATTAAAGTCAAATTCTAACTTTAGCATGATTGTTGCTAAAAATCAGTTTAAAACTAAGAAAGAGTAGTACAAGAGGAAGAGATACTCTCACATTCTAAATAGAAATAAATAGCTGATTTTCAAAACGTCAAATACTTCTATCTAGCCTTCAACTAAAATAATAGCTAAACGAATGATTGCTTTTACCTTTTGGATCCCCAGAGTAAATTTGAGTATGTCTGAAATGTTCATGGTAAACTTAAATTATAGAAGGGAGATAATAAAATGGTTATATTAAAAGATTTTCGTTTTTGGTTATGTACAGTGGGAATCGTTATCCTAGGATTTATATCAGGGCTACTTAGTGGCAATCCTGGAAGTTACTATTATTCATTAGACTTGCCTCCGTTCGCGCCACCAAGTTGGATCTTCGGGCCGATGTGGACAGTACTCTATATCTTAATGGGTATGGCACTATACTTTTTAACGCAAATGGATGAGAGAAAATTGAAGCGTAAACTTCTTACACTATTCGTTATCCAATTTATCTGTAACTTTCTTTGGTCTGCTTTATTCTTTAATTTACAAAGTAATTTTATTGCCGCTGTCGATATTACTATCCTAGTCATTGTCTTAACGATCTTACTCTATCATTTATGGCTACATTTTCGTTTAGTGATGTGGTTACTTGTTCCATACTATTTATGGGTGCTATTTGCTACCTTGTTGAATTATTCTATCTACTTTTTGAATTGATAGCCTTCATTTTTTGCATAAAAAGAAACACTCGCGGGAGTTGAACAAACGCGAGTGCATCTTTTTTAATAGCCATTTTGGTCGTAATTTTGATCGTAGTTCTGGTCATAATTTTGATTATAGTTCTGATCATAGTTTTGATCGTAATTCTGACCATTATCTTGGTACCCATTTTGGGTCGTATCATTATTGTATTGATTGTCATACTGACTCGTGTCTTGAGAATAGTAGCTTGAACTGCTGTTGGTAGTTCCAGCATCCGTGTTTTCTCCATCCGAACCATCTGAGTCATCATAGAACATGTAAGACGCGTTATCATTCTTTAAGTTTGGCAATGTATCACTTGTCTTGATCTCTAATTGTTTTTTTAATTCATTTTGGATAGCTAACAAATCATTTTGACCTAGTATCTGATAATAAATATTATCGATCATTGCGTCTTTTCCTTTCAATTGATCTTGTTTGATCGTTTCAAAAGCAGAGGTATAATTTGTGGCTACATCCAACATGTCATCCCAGTCTAAATCGGTAGTGACATTTTTTTCAACAGCTTTTAATATTTTACGATAATTGCTTACGCCGTCTAAACTTAGCACTTTGTTCACGATCTTGGTAACTACTTCACGTTGTCGTGCTTGTCGGCCAACATCCCCTTTAGGATCTTCATGACGCATCCGAGAATACGCTAATCCTTTTTCTCCATCTAATGTTTGCTTACCAACTGGTACATGCACCCCATCTAGAGTGAAGTCGATTTTGTTGTTTACTTCGATCCCCCCAACCGCATTGATCAAATCTTCCATACCGTCTAGATTGATCGTTACATAATGATCGATGGGAATATCTAATAATTGCTCGATTGAATTCATTGCCATATCAACGCCACCAAACGCATAGGCGTGATTTAACTTATCCACAGTGCCGTAACCAACGATATTCGTATAAATATCGCGATCTAAACTGATGATTGTTGATTTTTTTTGTTGTGGATTGACGGTAACCACCATCATCGTATCCGAACGACCTTGTTCTGTCCGACCAAGTCCACCCGTATCTAGCCCTAAAAGTAGCACGGAAAAAGGTTCCTTATCATCAATATTGACTTTATTGTCACGCTTAGTCGATAATCGATTCGATTGTTTGGATATTTGACTTACTGTTTTACTTGCTTCTCCCATGAACTTGATTCCATAAGCTGAGATCCCGCCAATCAGAATAACAAGAACTCCTAAAAAAGCTAAAATAACTTTTTGCCACCGCTTCATAATACACCTCTGTCTCACATTTTCGTTAAAATATTTTCTCACATAACTAATAATTCAGCAATCCACTTAGTTAATCATAATAAAACTTTAAATAATAAATACAAGGATAACTGATTTATATGTATTTTTTCAAAATTCTTAAACTATCATACCATAGCATTTGTTTAGAGAAAAGTAGCAAATCTAGTCTTTCAAAGCGCTTTTACATATTTCGATTAAAATAGATAGATTATATTTATACTTTTTTTCAGTCAAAAAAAGAAACGTTGTCTTTAATCTGGACATTGTCTCTTCTTTTTTAACCTATTAAACACTCACACTTCAAATTCCGTTTATTTGCGATCTTTCGGATATATTTATCGATTTGTTGAAAATCACTTCCAGTAACAGATCCTTTTGCAAAGAGTAAACTATCTTCATTTAGTAGCGTTTCAATTCGCTGACTCATCTCAGATAAACTAGCAAACCATTGAAAATTTTCGTATTGTTGATGCTCAGCACTGAAAATCCCCTTGAACTGTTCACCATAGCCAAAAATATAATCTGCTGTAGATTGTTCCATCTGTCCTTTTAAGGATTCATGGACTTCTTTAGACGCCTCCCCTAAATCTGTAATTTGACCAAGGATCAATAATTTCGTTCCTTGGTAAAAAGGGCTGATTTCATTGAAATAAGCAATTGCATTTTTCATTGCCGGTAAAGATGCGTTATGGGTGTCATCAACAAATGTAAAATTAGGCCCACTATCAGATCTATAGTAAGTTTTCTCTAATATTTTCGTCAGCGGTTTAAATGTTTTAAAAGCCGCGAGGTAGGGATGGATATCTCCTTTGATTTTCCAAACAGTCAACAAGGCGGCTAATGTATTCGAGACCATTCCTAATGAAGCAACCGATAGATTTAAAGAAATTTTTTTGCCGAAAAATGAGATATTTACATTGCAATAGTCTCTTTTTTGCGTAGTACCGATCACAAAAACATCTCTAGTGGGGTCCGTTATCGAATAGGTAAAGATTTCACTTGTATGTTTACGTGCAGCATCTGTCAAAATAGCCAACTCTTCCGTTCCAATATCGGCATTGATGATAGCTGTTCCATTATCCTTCAATCCCTCGAAGATTTTTGCTTTATGACGTGCCACACCAATCGTGTCTTTCAATGAGCTAAGATGTGCCTCTCCAATTGAGGTCACAATCGCAATGTCTGGTTGAATAAGGTTTGACATTGATCCTGTGTCGTAAGAGTTCAACGCATTGACTGACACTTCTAAGTTCACTATATCTGGTTGTCCTACTAACTTACTCAAATAAAGAGGGATTGCAAAACGAACATTATGATTTCCTCGATTTGCAAGTACTTTTTCCTTTTGTAACAAGTGGGAAATCATTATTCTGGTCGATGTTTTCCCTGCTGAACCAGTGATTGCTATGACAGGATTATGGTACGCTTTTCGCAATTTCGAAGATATTTCTAACAAGAATTTCCAGCTGTCTTCTACAATAAATTGTGGTGTCTTAACCGAATGATCATCAATCGGTGTTTCTGTTATGAGTAAAGCAAACTCATTCTCCCGCCCTTTGATTTGGTCATTTCCATCTCTCCAGGCTATACTTTTACGATTAACATAATTTCTTCTTTCTGACGAAATAGAAACAAACGCGGTTGTTGAATAATCTTGATTGCGTTTTAAATGGCCAGAAAAATATTCAAAATCCGTGATTGGTTGATATAACCGATCATATCCTTTAAAAAAATTCCCCTCTATCCCATCCAAAGTATTCTGAATTGTCCACATGTATTTCCACCACCTTTTACCATCTACCACGTCGAGGTCTTGCTTGATTGACATATCTTGTAGCTGTCTTTTCAATTCTCGCGGGAGAGTTATCCTGATCAACTTCCCAAGGATAGAGTCCCTCTTCATTTTTTTCATATTGACTTAAATTGGCGTCCGTTGGATTCTTCAGGTGGTTTTTTTTCTTTTTTGATCGAAAACCGAAATACGAAAGGCCAATTAACGCTAATGCTGCAAAACGAATATACCCAACCATTTTTATTCACTCCTTCTGTTTATAATGAACCAAATAATTGATCAATCCAGATAAAAAATGTTCCGCATCATCGATTCTCATCCGAAAGCGATCATGACGGGCAAAAAAAGCCATAGTTGATTACTTCTGTTTTTTTAAAAAACTGGGCAAATTCAGGAAACATCACTCCTGTTGTGATTTCATGCAATACACGTTTCTCCATGACTGTGTTGATTCGCTCTTGTGTGGCTATAAACTCCTCTTCTGTTTTAAACAGTCTTTCTCTTGATTCACTTGTTTCCAATTTTTTCATCATTTTGGATGCCGCAACTAGTAATTCAAGCATCGTTGGATACGCAGTGTCCCGCTTGTCAATAAAATCGATATTTACCATCGCATTTTTGATACCAAATTCATAATATGTGTCTTTTTCTTGATATTTTATCATTTTCATTTGTTGCATAGCTCAGCCAATGGTCATGGTATTTTTGATAACCATCTGTGACAAAATGTTCCATTGATCAACCAAAGACCGAATAAAATAAAAATGATGGAATGGTGTTTTATCGTGGCAGTCACTAAAGTAAGAGTTAATCAAGAGAAACGAATACAAAAAGCTAAATTACCTGCATTTACTGATGAACTATGTTCAGCATTTGATGGGCTAACTTCTGAATTAACTATTTCCTTTCAAAGATTAAATCTTACTGCCACTGAAATCAAATTTTTATTTCTCTGGTTACAGACACGTACCTCCTTTTATCTTAGTAATCATTTTTTAGACAAAGCCGTCAAAGTCCATTTAAAATGGGATACACCTATCAAACAGTTTCAAAATACTTTTTATCATTATCTTTATTCTATTGGGTTTAAATCTTCACAGATCAACAGCAAAAAGATGCTCTTGAACAGCACCTTATTTGCCAATGGAATGACTGATTATCTATTTCCCGAGTTTTCGATTATCAAGCATGATATCTCAACCTTTATCGAAAAAAATTATCCCACATTCAATCGTGAAATCAATCGTCTCTCACAACACTTTAAAAATCAAAGTCAGACATTGGCATGGGTTCACCCATGGAATCTAGCAGAAGCGTTTATGATTGTAGCTTCTCCTACTTATTTTGATAAAGAAATAAAAATCAAATTTGAAAGTGATTTTCCATTAAGTATTGAATTGACTTATATGGAAATGCTGCAAGAACAATTACGTATCTATTTAAATGTTCTCTTTACAAATGATTTCTTATACAAGCCCGACTTGATCATCCGGACAACAGACATTTCGTTAAAAACAGTGACTTACGAAGAGTCTATCCCCACTTTGACGATTTCTACTGAAATGTCTAGCGAACAGATCTATCTACTAAGTCAAAAGATCTAAAAAATAGTAAATCGTTGATTCTTCCACTAAAGTACAGGAGAAACTATTTTTTCAAATTTTGTAAAAAACAAGTCACTATTGCCATAGGAGCACTTACAAAATCAAAAAAGAAGATGGATCAACCATCTTCTTTTTATTGCTTTGATCAGACCGCAACCGCGGGCTTTTCTTCAACAAATTATTATAATTTAGTCACTTCAGCAGCTTGTGGACCACGAGCGCCTTCAACAATCGTAAATTCAACTTCTTGACCTTCCTCTAAGCTCTTGAAGCCGTCACCTTGGATTGCTGAAAAATGTACAAATACATCGTCTCCGCCATCTACTGTAATAAACCCAAATCCTTTTTCATTGTTGAACCATTTTACTGTTCCATGTTCCATAAATGTATAGCCTCCAAAAAAGTTCTTGCAAGATACCTTGCAAGCCTATTATACCCAATTTAGAAAACGCTAGCAAGCTTTGCTAAATTTATTTTTCAATTCGATTTTGGAGTATACAAAACAGATATCGTTTATTTTGCAGCTGCAAATTGTTTGTTTACTTCATCCCAGTTAACAACATTCCAAAAAGCAGCAATATAGTCAGGGCGTACATTTTTATATTTCAAGTAATATGCATGCTCCCACACATCTAATCCTAAGATAGGTGTTTGGCCTGTCATCAATGGAGAATCCTGGTTTGCTGTAGAAGTGATTGCCAATTTACCATCTTCCAACACTAACCATGCCCAACCTGATCCAAAGCGTCCGGCAGCCGCTTTCTTGAACTCTTCTTTAAATGTTGCAAAATCACCAAAAGCTTCATCAATCGCTTCTTTGATTTCGCCTGTTGGTTCGCCACCTGCATTAGGTGCCATGATTTTCCAGAAAAATGAATGGTTTGCATGTCCACCGCCATTGTTTTGTACCGCTATCTTAATATCAGTAGGAATCGCGTCCATATTAGAAATCAATTCTTCCACTGATTTTTCGCCTAATTCTGGATACTTTTCAATAGCTGCGTTTAAGTTTGTAACATAAGTATTATGGTGTTTGTCATGATGCAAGTGCATCGTTTCTTCATCGATATATGGTTCCAGTGCATCAAATGCATAAGGTAGATCTGGTAATTTGTAAGTCATAAAAAAATTCCTCCTCAATGTGTTTGTTCATAGTCTTTACACTACAAAGAGTAACAAAGAGAAGGGATTTCTACAAAAATTATGCTTATAGCTATTTCTTGTTCTGATTTTCAGGAAGTTCTTCTTCAATAATTTCTGTCTCTTTAAAGATAAATAATTTACTGAAAATATAATTTGCTAATACTACGATGACCTGTGTAATGATTTTTGCCACATAATCATTGACATCCATCACTTGGATCATGAGTAGCATGGCACCCATATCCATTCCGTACGATACTACTCGATAAAAAATAAATTTTCCAAACTCGATAATTAAATGAAGAAAGCTTGGAGATTTTGAATGGAATACCCAAATTTTATTTGTGACAAATGCAAATAAAACGGAACAAATCCAAGAGATCGTATTAGAAACAGGCATACTTAACTCAAACAGTTGTAGTGCAATATAGAAACTGACAAAGTTAACAACTGTTGCCAAACCACCAAAAAAGAGGTAAATAAAAATCTCCCAATACCCTTTTCGTTCTAAAAAATGTTTTGCTTGATGATAAAGATTCATTGGTCAACCTACCTTACTATTCATTTCTGCTTTATCATACCTTATTTAGGGAGATATTTCATCTTCATTTCTTAAAATCAATCGTTTCTTATCCTTTGCATTTGTTTCCGCTTGAATCATTATATTCATTTTTTTTATTTTGGATCTTAGATAGTCAGATATTTTTTAGGGATTTCTTTGTTTTGAAGCTATTTTTTGAGCTATAGTAAGATAGCGTAATTGCTGATGTATCCCAAAGATCATGGAAAGCATCAGAAATCAATGATAATCTACCTGAAAAAAACCACACCAATAAATTCTACTAAAATAATCACACCATTTGATAAAACAGCCCAAAAAATTTTAGTTGATCGCTAGTGGTCTTTCATCTTTTCCTACATTAACCTTTACTCTATCAGCATATCATGTTTACTAAAAATGACTCATCAATTTTGTGTTTTCCTATATGCCCCCTTGTATTTCCTTTCTGACTTCGCTAGAATTGCTAATGACGACACTATTATTAAAGGAGTAGTTATGACAACTAAACAATTAATCATTAGCTCTTTCACACAATTCAAAGAGCTTAAAAATGCCAGAAACACACCATTCGGTAAATCGATCCTCTATTTATTGGTGCTCAGTATCATTATGGCGTTGCCTATCTCCTTTCAAATTTTTCAAGTCTTGAATAATATCAAAGCGGATGGGCAGAAAATCGCAACTAGAATTCCAGATTTTACGATCAAAGATGGCAAAATCGACACAAAAGATAAAGAGGGGTTCATTTACCAAACCAATTCAATCATATTCACATTTGACCCAGAAGGTAGACGCTCAGAAAAAGATGTCACTTCTGACTTGATGGGGAACTTTCTAAGTGTCGGCATGCTTGAAAATGAGCTTGTGGTCGCTTTCCCAAATACGGGAACAACAACTGCTTTACTAAGCAGTAATCAATTCGAACTTGAGTACACAAATGATGCCATAAAAAATCTAACAGGGAAACAATTACGCGATACCTTAAGTGAAGCATCGATTCCATTTTGGATAAAAGCCGTGACTTTCTTGATTTCAATCTATCCGAGCTTCTTGAACCTGATCATCACATTATTTTTTGCTAATTTCGCTGCATACATCTATGCACGACTTCGTTTAACAAGAGCAACGTTTCTTGATTGTTTGAAAACAATGATTTATGCGATTTCACTTCCTACCTTGTTGGCTACGATTCTAATGATCTTCTTGCCATCATTTGATACAAGTGCATTTATCGCGATTGCCGGATTATTCATTTTTGCCCAAGCCGTCAAAGGTTGGCCCAAGATTCAAATGATGTAAAAAAGAGGACGAAATAAAAGTCGTTTAGTTTTGAGAAATTGGAGTAAAAAGGGGCTGGGACAGAAGGAGTTGCTTCTGCTCCCACCGTTTATTCGTTTTTAAAGCGTGGGACAAAAGTGTTTCTTACTTTTGTCCCACGCTTTTTTTGAATTCCCAAAAAATCTGACTTTTAGACGTCGTTTATTCGAGAGTCTGTAGCAAAACTGATTTTTAGATTTATCCCACATTCTTTTTTCTAAACCTAGATTTTTCTCAATATCCTTTGTTTAGTTCAACCTGATTAACCTTCAACTCGTGATTTGTCATGTAGCTTTGTAGGTTATCTAAAAAGATCTTCATCAATTTATTTTGGAAATCAGGTGTCAATCCTGCAATATGTGAAGTCAATAAGACATTGTCCATTTCCCACAACGGACTATCGTAAGGTAAAGGTTCTTCCTCAAAGACATCCAGAGCAGCAAAAGCTAATCTCCCTTCATTTAGAGCAACAACCAACTCATCCGTTTTTAAGGACGCACCTCTTCCTACATTGATCAATACTGCCTGTTGATTGAATTTTTTAAATAACTCTCCATTAAACAATCCTTTTGTCTCTTCCGTCAAAGGTAGAATATTTACAATGATAGTCATTTCACAAACTATTTCAGACAACTCTTCCAATGGGTAGGTTTGTTTAAAGCCATCTACAGGATGTCCAGAAGTATTGATCCCGTAACACTCCATATCAAATCCAGTTGCCTTTTTTGCAACCATTTTCCCAATTTTCCCCGTACCAATAATCAGTACCTTTTGATTTTCTAAAGGCTGATAGTGCACGTTCGATCCTAACCATTTTTTTGCGACTTGTGCCCGTTGCGCCTGAAATAGCCCTCTTGAATAACCAAGGATGATTCCCATGATATGCTCTGCAATCGATTCGCTATGGATACCACTACCATTAGATACCAATATCTCTTTCTCAGCAAATTTATCTAATGGTAAAGTATCCACACCAGCAGAAATCGACTGAACCCATTTTAGATGATCAGAAGCAAGCAATTTCTCTTGGTAGTTTCGGTTCCATCCCAGACTGATTTCCACATCGGTAAGCTCTTCTTCTGTCAAATCAGTTTTGATCGTATAGTTTGGGGCAATCGATTTGATTTTATCCATAAATTCTTCTCTAAAGTCTCGATCTAAGTAAATAATTTTTTCTCCCATGTCGTTAACCACCCTTCTTTTCTTTAGTTTAGCTTAAGTACAATAAAGTACGAAACAATCTGTTTTCTTCAGAACTAGAGAAAAGGAGTCTTTCGACCGATTGCTCGCCGAAAATACTCCTTTTCTCTTTATTGTTCTTTGAAATGATACACTGGTTCATCTAAAGTTTCATCATAATCTACTTCTAGATCATATCCTTTAAAAAACCATTCATCGGCTTCGTCAATAAAAAATAGGATACCATCGATCACTTCTTTTTTTACAGGATGTTCTGGCAACTCTACAGACATACCAATGGAAAAGCCTTCATGCACTTCTGTTTTCCCATAAACCTTCCCAAAGAAACGTATACCATAATCTTTAGGTAACGCTACTTCTGATTCAAACCACTTACGTGCATTTTCTGTCACTGTCAATTCCATTTAAGCATCCCCTTATTGATTCATTTTGTCATCCAAAATATCTACATCTTCCGTCTCACCGATCACTAACAAATTATCATTTTCCAGCACATATTCATCAGCAGCAGGTGAGACTACGACTGTTCGATCTGAACGTCGGATTGCAACTACAGTTAAATCATAACGCTGTCTAAAATTTAATTCCGCTAACGTTTTATTGAAAAATTTAGGATTAGATACTCGAATTTCCGCAAGCGAAAACTGATCGGACAACTCTAAATAATCAAGGATATTCTTCGATACTAAGTTATGAGCAATTCGAATCCCCATATCACGTTCAGGATGGACAACGCGGTCAGCACCTATTTTTTCCAGAACACGAGCATGATACTCATTTTGTGCTTTTGCCAAAATATTAGGCACACCCATTTCTTTTACCATCAACGTAACCAAAATACTTGCTTGGATATCCTCACCGATCGCTATGATCACATGATCAAAGTTTCTGATTCCTAAAGAACGTAACGTCATTTCATCTTGCGCATTTGCTACTACAGCGTGCGTAGCAATATTCATATATTCATTTACTCGATCTTCACTGCTGTCGATGGCTAATACTTCTTGACCCGCTTCGACTAACGTACGGCAGATACTACCACCAAAACGACCGAGACCTACAATTGCAAAGTTTTGTTTCACTGGTTTCCTCCCTTATCTTTTTACCTAAGTATAGCAAAGGCTTTCTAAAAACGAAAGAAAGCTTTCTTTTTTAGAACTAACAATCTAATTGTATGAGAAAAATAATCAGCCCTAACAAACATTGCTAGTGACTGATTATTTATTACCCCTTTTTCAAGCTCCCTTTAGTCATCTGATCTTAAAAAGGAACAAGTGAGTTTAGTTTTATATGTTAAAAAATTATAATTTTTCATCTGTGATAGCTTCCACAATCCCTTTAGCTATCTGATCAATATTTTTTCTAATGTTTGCTACATCTCTTGAATTTGTGATGAACCCTAATTCAGCTAAGCGGTAAGGAATTCCTCGTGATTGAAGTACATTCATATTCAATAAGTCAGTTCGTAAATTGATCCCGCCAGTGTTTTGAACAGATCCCCATAATCCTACGTAATTTTTTATAACATTTGCAATAGCGTAGTTTTGAGGAGTCAACGAATTACCATTACGATGAGCAATCACATGGCCTCCCGTGCTGAGATCGATAGCACCACCATCTAAATGAAATTCACTAACGGAAGAAAATGAAGTACTAATTGTGTAAGCACCTTGCAGTCGCTGAGAATCTTGATACATATCAGCATTTGTATTGTAAAAAGTAATTTTATTTTTTGTTAAACGCCCCGCCCACTTTTGGAGATATGGCATCAGTTCTTTCCTCGTAAAATCTCGCTCATTTACTCCAGCATAGGAAGCACCTGGATCGTTTACTCCATGTCCCATAACAAATAAGTGATTGATTGATGTTTGATAAGGTGTATCTGTCTTACCAGGAGCAGATGCTCCTTTTTTCACCAAAACAACTTGGATAGCTTCCATTCTTAATCCTAGATCGCTTGTCCCAGCATATTGATCATTTTTCGCCCAATCAAGCCAACCTAGTTTAGCAGAATGAACACGGTAATAAACATCATAGTTTAGCTCAAGTTGTCCCGTTAATCTGATTCTAATTCCTTCAACACGTAACTTATTGCCTGTTGTTCCAGAAATTTCGTTGTTTGCTACATATGGCTGCCAACCGATTGATTGTACATGACTACTATATTCGATGTTTCCAGGTAGCGGCGTATCCGTTACATTCAAACGAAGGGCCTCCATCCTCAATCCTTTACTAACAGTACCTGCTATTGAGCCGTTAGCTTGCGGATTTTGCCAACCTATAGTCTGTATATGAGTTTGATAGTTTACTTTTGGCAAAGCTAATTTATCTTTTTCATAATATGAAGTTCCTAGTTTGGGACCAGACTGACCTTTAACTACTAATTGGATTTGAATAGCTTCAACTGAGTATGCAAAACCGGTACTTCCTGCCTCTAAGTCATTTTTAGCCCAACCTAACCAACCCAGATAAGCAGAATGGGTTCGATAATAAACATCATAATACTGACTTAATTCTCCAGTTAAACGAATACGTATTGCTTCTAATCTCAATTTTCTCCCTATCGTCCCCGATACCTCTTCATTATTTACATAAGTTTGCCAACCGATACTTTGGATATGACTACTATACTCAATCCCACCAGACAAAGTTGTTCCTGAAATGTTCATTCGAATGGCTTCCATTCTTAGTCCAGAACCTACTGAACCTGATATTGAGTTATTTGATTGCCAATTTTGCCAGCCAATCGACTGACTGTGTGTTTGATAGTTAATATTCGGTGTCCTCATATTTGCTTGTTCATGATAAGCGTTGCCCACTTCTGGACCCATCCCATTTTTTTCTATCATTTTTATTTGGATAGCTTCCATTGGATAACCAAATCCAGAAGTACCTGCTTCGCTATTATTTTTTGCCCATCCCATCCAGCCAAAGAATGCTGAATGCACCCGATAATAAATATCATATTTTTGACTCAATTCTCCAGTTAAGCGAATACGTATTGCTTCAACTCTTAAAGACTGCCCGGTCGTCCCAGAAACTTCACCATTTTTCACATAAGATTGCCAACCTTCACGCTGAACATGACTACTATATTCGATATTTCCTGAAATACTAGTATCATTTAAAAAAATTTTTATTCCTTCAACCCGTTTATTTTGACCAGTCGTCCCAGCTATTTCTCCATCTACAGCCGGTGGCTGCCAGCCAATTGTCTGGACATGCGTTTGATACGCAAGATTTGGCGACGTTGTCATACTAGAATTACTTTGTTTTGTTTCTATTGACTGATCACCGCTTGATTCTTTTTCTATAGGATCGGAAACAATCACTTTAAAAACACTTAATTGCTTTTTTTCATCACTCAAAATGACTTCTGTTTGTCCTGCCTTAAGTGCCGTGATTTTTCCATAGTTGTCAACTTTAACGATGGTGGTATCAGTAGATTGCCAGCTTGGATTTTGTAAAACTGAATCTTTTGGGATAACAGAATACTCTAGTTGTAAAGAATCTCCAACAGTTAAATTAGTGATTTCATTTTTCGATTCAACTTTTTCTACAGAGGTTACTTCTGGTTGTAGAAAGTTAACACTCACAGCCACTGGTATCGTTGTTTCTGAATTCTCTATCAAAGTAGTTTTCTTAGAAAATTTCACATGATAGATATAATTTAAAGGAACTTGGATCGATGTTGTAAATGAAGTACCATCATATTGCCACTCAGGTGTTTCAAGTGTAACTTGATCATTTTCAGGTCTGAGTGTTTCATCTGTTATAATCCATGTTTTATCAAACAATTTGGAAGAAACGTGTCGTTTTTGGTTTGATCCTTTAAAATAATGGATCGCATCATTAGTTGAAAGATCAATTTTGCTTAATTGATTATTTGAAACATCTAGGTAACTTAAAGCACTTAAAGCTGCTACATCCAATTCCTTCAAATTGTTATTTTGTGCTTCTAATTTTTTAAGCTTTTTAAAATATTGAATACCCTCTAATGTTTGAATATCTAAATCACTTAAATTTAATTCCGTTATTTGATTAAGTTCCTCCTCGAGTAGCTTGTCATTCTTATTATCAATCGTTTTCAACAAGAAATTCCGGAAATTTTCATCTGGGAAATTTTGTTCATTGATACTAATCCTCTCAACATTTTCTATTTCTGTATTTGATTTTTGAGTAGAACTTATTGCTTGAGTGCTACTAGCTGTTTCTTGTGATAGTTTACTATCAGTAAGACTTTCTGTGGTTTTTACTGTAGGTGTTTCACTATTTGACAATGGGTGATTATCAGTCGTTTGTTCCTGTTCCACTTGTTTGTTGGGATTACTCGTCACAGCGGACACGCTAGGTGTTATAGTTCCAACAATAAACAATAGTGTTAATATTATTCCTAATAGCTTTTTCTTCATAGTCTTCTCCTTCATTTTTATAGTCAAATAAAAATCACTCTACCTTCTATTAAACTATAAAAAAAAGAAAATGAAAAGTTGATGAATAAAAAAAGCTGAATTCAAATTCAGCTCTTCAATCATATCATTTAACTAATCCATGTTTGAACGCATAGATTGCAGCTTGCGTTCGGTCTTCGACTTCTAACTTTGCCAAGATATTCGAAACATGAGTTTTAACAGTTTTAAGTGTGATAAATAATTCATCTGCAATTTCCTGATTACTTTTCCCTTCAGAGATCAACATCAAGATTTCATTTTCCCGATTCGTTAAATCTTCATGAAGGACTGGTTCATTTCGTCTACTCATTTTCTCCATCATTTTGTTTGTTACTTCAGGTTCCAACACACGTTCTCCACGCTGTGTTGCTCGGATCGCATCTGCTATTTCATGAGCAGTTGATGTCTTCAATAAGTAGCCTGCCGCACCTGCCTCAATTGCTGGATAAACTTTTTCATCATCAATAAAACTAGTTACGATAATGATTTTTGCTTGTGGCCAATCCTTTAAAATAGCTTTAGTTGATTCGATGCCATCCATTTCTTCCATGACAAGATCCATCAAGATCACATCAGGTCGTAATTCCATTGCCTTTTCGTAGCCTTCACGCCCGTTTTCTGCTTCGCCAATCACTTCGATATCGTCTTGGATCGATAAATAAGAAGAAACGCCTAAACGAACCATTTCGTGATCATCTACAAGTAAAATTTTGATCATCTTTTCTTACCCCTCCTTCATTAAAGGAACTTTGATTTCAATGCTAGTACCTTGACCTTTGAAACTAATGATCTTCACTGTTCCACCGATACCTGCAACCCGTTCTCTGATATTATTTAATCCATAACTGCCAGTTTTAGATTCATTCATATTGAATCCTGCTCCATCATCGATCACTCGCAATAATAGATTGTTATTGATCTTATGCAAATAAACTTCCAATTCGTTCGCCTTCGCATGTCGTAGCGTGTTAGACAACAACTCTTGTACGATACGGAACAAATGATCCTCGATTGAACTTATCAATTTTACGTCTTCAATGTCCCATTTCAAGGAAATTTGAATTTTACTTTGTAATTCTTTCAACAGTTGTTCGATTCCTTGTTTCAAACTCTTTTCTTCAAGATTCACTGGACGAAGATGGAGCAACAATGCACGCATTTCTGATTGTGAGGCATTGATGATATCCGCTACCATTTGCAGTTGTTTACGAAATTTTTCAGATGTGTCTGTTTTTTCTGCTTGTTCAGTTAGTGCAGACATCATCATCATTGCCGCAAAAAGTTGTTGAGAAACAGAATCATGCAATTCTCGAGCTAATCGATGTCTCTCTAATTCTAAGATTTCTTCTCTCGTTTGTCCATCCACATATTGCGGTCTGCTTGTCATAATTTGGAGTTCACTTGACACTTCGATCATTTTCTCTTTGATTTTGGTGATCTCCTGATCAATGTCATGTAAATAGATATCATCGACTGGTCTTGGTATTGGTTGGTTCAAAATAGGCGATTCATAATTACCAGCCGATAGAGTCCGTAATTTTTCCTCGATTTTTCCATATCTCGCTTTTTGAATAACCGATACAGTCAAAAAAACGAGAATTCCTACACCTAAAGCAATGGCAAATAAGTGAAAGATCAAAGGAATATACAAGAGTCTAGCACTTAATAACTCTCGCCACCAATCTGTTTGGTTACTCGCATAAAAATAAGTAAATAAAGAGAATAAAATGATCAAGAAAGAAACTATTGCTGAATAAACAGCAAACATTGGCTTCGACAATTTGCTGATCATACTCGTATCACCTCAACATCTCCCAAAAGTGAATTCGTGATGATCTTTAAACGTCTTGGATTTTCATCATAATCGTTACTATAGATTTTGATGGATTCATTTTTCAATGAAAATTGTTCTTCTTCAAATAAAACATTTCCAGCTAAAGTAGCATGTTCTAAACTCACTGCGATACCTACAGGAACTAAGATACGTGTTCTACCGATACCCTTTCGGACGATCACAATATTGTCATCCTTGGGTAATAAAGTATTTCCCAAATCAATGATCGTATCTCCAGATATCAGTGTAATATTGATATCATCCCACTCATACACATCATTTCCAATTCTTTGATTACCAAATAATTGCTGCTTCTTTCGCTCATTGTTATGAGATTTTAACTGATCTGTTTGGACCATGACCATCTGTTTTTTACGCCAGAATGCATTTTTAGTAAGGTCGATACCTGATATCTCTACACCTTTTAGACCAATGAACAAAACAGCAAAAACAGCCATCATCCATAACGCAGGGCTATTCACTAAGCTAAAGAAGATGATCAATCCTCCCATAATTAATTGAAAATTTTGAAATCCTGATCGTGGATGCTTTTTTAATGCTAAATATATATTTAAGATACCAAAAAGTACCAAAAGAAGTAAGGCGACATTATTGACGATTTGCCAAATAGCAAAAAGCAATAGCAGCGTTTCGACAATGATAAAAAAACGCCAAGAACTATTCATCTTTTTTCCCCTTTCATAGTCATTCTCGTTCCATCATACCTAGTTTTTGTCAAAGATACCATAGGGCTTAAGATGTAAATCATTGTTGCAAAAAAAGGGTAAGACAAAAGTAAAATCACTTTTATCCCACCCTAGCAATTCGAATACACAGCGGAAACGAAAGCAACCGCTTCGAAAAATAAAACGAAATTCTCAAAAATCAATAAAATTGTTTTTGTGGATTTCCTCTTATTTCTTGAGGCACTTTTTCTGCCTCTTTTTTACTCAAACAACCAGTTGATTTATGCTTGTTCTACTTTAGTGATTTTAACCAACATATCGCCACCAGGAGTTGCGATGGTCACTTCGTCATTAACCAACTTACCGATCAATGCTTGAGCAATTGGAGAATCATTAGAAATTTTCCCAGAAAATGGATCTGCTTCTGCACTTCCTACAATCGTATACTCTTCTTCCTCACCATCAGGCAATTCAATAAAAGTAACTGTTTTACCAATCGATACTTCGTCCGCATCTACACCGTCATTATCAATGATTTGTGCAAAACGAATCATTGTTTCGATTGTTGTGATTCGTCCTTCGACAAATGCTTGTTCATCTTTCGCAGATTCGTATTCTGAGTTTTCAGATAGATCACCAAAGCTGCGGGCAATCTTGATACGCTCAATGATCTCACCGCGTTTAACTGTTTTTAATTCTTCTAATTCTTCTTCTAGTTTGGCTTTGCCTTCTAGAGTCATAGGGTAAACTTTCTCAACCATGTATAACGTCTCCTTCTTATCTTTTGGAATACCGCAAAAGGTAATCTTTTGAGGATATAATCCAAAAAAGATTACCACGCTTTTCCTAAAATGTAAATGTTTTTTTATTAAAATGAATCCCTAGTGATATCTCCTATTTTACGAATTATTGACATATTTATCAACTAATTCTAAATGTTCTTCATAAGTTTTTGCAAAGTAGACATCCCCAGTTTTGATATCCGCTACAAAATAATAGTAATCATTTTTTGTCGGTTCCAAAACAGCTTTAATCGAAGCTTCACTAGGGTTATCGAAAGGCCCAGGTCCATATCCTGTATTGGTATATAGATTATAAGGAGAATCCACCGTAGTATCCTCATATGTTACCAATTCTTTGTGTTCCCCTAATGCATACAACACAGAAATATCAGACTGTAAAGGCATGTTTGCTGCAATCCGATTATAAAATACTTGAGCAATATTTTTACGATCGCTTTCTTTGACCCCTTCTTTTTCAACCAATGATGCCAAAGTCAATACTTCTTGCACCGTATGATTTTGTTGTTTGATTGTTGAAAAATAAGGTTGTAACACCGTATTTGTTTTATTGACCATTTGGATCACTAAGTCTTTAAGTGACATCTTTTTGTAATAGTCATAGGTAGCTGGGAACAAATAGCCTTCTAAACGATATTTGACATTTTCAGCCGTACCAGCGCTTGCCAATAAATCAGGGAATTTTTGCTGTAACTCTTTGAAGAACGTATCATCTTTCATCAAATCTAAAAATTCTTGTTCGTTTTTCCCAGTTACTTTAGCGACTCGAGAAGCAATTTGATTGATATCATATCCTTCCGGAACAACTACCTTACCATCCGCTACTTCTGTCGGTTCAGAAGTACCACCTTCTTGTAATTCCTTACCGATTTCATCTAAAGTCATATTAGGTGCCATTTGGTAATATCCAGCTTGAAATCCAGTCATATTTTTGAATTTCGTATAATAGTTAAATACGATACCGCTCTTAATGATATTATCCTTCTCTAAGATTTCCCCGATTTGCTTATTTGAAGAGCCACTTGGGATCTCTACTTGCACCAATTGGTCATCTGATGCATCCAGCGGCTTTAACCCACTGTCGACATAACGGTACACTGTAAAGCCAAGAACGCCTCCAACGATCAATAATGTAAGCACAATCACCATAATGATCTTACTTACGATCTTATCCTCTTTTTTACGTAAATTCTTTCTCTGAGTGATCACTTCAGTAGTATCAGAAGAAAGATTCTTTTTTTTCTCCACTGGACGTTGTTTGTTTTCTGACAAAACAACTCCTCCTTACTATCAAGTTCGTAACTTTATTCATTATACATGATATTTGAATTGGCGTGAATGATTTTATTTAAATATTCTATCAAAAATGTAAGTAGTAAATTCATTACTATAAGATTAAAATAAATGTTATCAAGATACAAGCTATTTTAGCTTTATTCTTTCTGTAAAAAAGAAAGGAGACTAAACTATTATGAAAAAAGGAAAACATGCTAAAAAAAGAAAATATCCATTTTTACTGATCGTTATCGCTTTGTTAAGCCTTGGCGCATTCTCTACAGGAACTATTCTTGGATGGCAATTCTACAATAATGAACACTCTCAGATAGTTGCCCATGCTCAATCAGCTCAAAAAAAATTGATACTGACTACCAATGAACAACAGCTCGTTGAAAAAATCGATCAACTATTAAGAAAAAATGATTATATTGGTTCGATTTACGTAAAGAAAAATAATCACGTCATCATGGAGAAAGGCTATGGCTATGCGAATAAACTCACGCAACAACCAAATGATCCTTCTCTTTATTATCAGATTGGTTCGGTTCAAAAAGCATTGACTACTCTTTTGATTTTAAAACAAGTCGAGCGTGGGCACCTTTCTTTAGATACTAAGCTGGCTCAATTCTATCCACAAATTGCTGGCAGCCAGCAGATTACTATCCGTGACTTGCTCTATATGCGCTCAGGCTTGCACCGAACTGCTTATCCAACCATACCAATGACTGATGAAGAAGTCGTTCAATTTGCGATTCAGCACTTAAAATTTACAGATTATCAGACCTATCATTACGAACCATTAAACTTTACCATATTGACCGGAATTTTGATCAAATTAACGAATCAACCCTATGAAAAATTGTTGACCGACGATATCATTCAACCTTTAGGATTACAGCATACAAAATTTTATGACCAAGTCAAAAATTCATCGAATCATGCACTATCCTATCAAATGTCTAAAGAGGATGATTACTTTAAACCACTGACAGAATCTGAAACAGAGATCCATAACGAATTAGGAACTGGTAATATCAGTATGTCCGTCTATGATTTAGATACGCTGTTTACACAAGCTTTATCTGGAAAAATAGTTTCCAAAGACATACTCTTCTCACTATGGCGCGAAAATGCGAATGGACATCCATATAGTGGTGGGGTATATAGCGGAGATAACTATATCCTGTCGCAAGGAAATATCAACTCTTTCGATACAGCTACTGTATTTAGAAAAGATTCACAGGATGCTATTGTCATGGAGAGTAATGTAAAAGCGGATAAAACCATTAAACTCCCTACTGCTGATTTAAGAAGTCAAATTTATAATCTGATGGAAGGAACGACTAAGCTAGCAACTAGCTGATATGATAAAGAGAGAGCCGGCAAATGCTATTCAATGAAGTAGTATTTGCTCAAAAAAGGGAATGACAAAAATCTTGCCATTCCCCTTTTTTAGTTGATTTCAGTTTTCAAATAGTTAGTCATTCCACTTAAAATATCATATTTCGGTTGATAGCCAATCGACCGAATCTTAGTAATATCTGCTAGAGAATCATGGATATCACCCGAACGCTCTTCTTTGTATTCAAGTGTCAATTCTACACCGAGAATTTCATTGATTGCATGGATCAATTCCAAAAGTGTAGTTGCTTTACCCGTTCCAACATTGAATTGTTTCCCCAGTGCCGCTTCCTCATTTGCAACTAAAAGTAACGCTTGGATCACATCATCTATATAAACAAAATCTCTAGACTGACTTCCATCACCAAATAGCGTAAATGAAGTTGTTTCTCCTACGATTTGTTTCTTGTAGCGATCTACGAGAATAGAAATCACACCACTGTATGGAGAATTGGGATTTTGATTTGGGCCATAGACATTGAAGAAACGAACTGCGCTACCAGGTACATCATATAAATGACAATAATCTAGCACATATTGTTCTGCAGCAAATTTATCAACCGCATAAGGCGTCAATGGTCGAATCACAGACTCTTCTTTTTTTGGCAAAGTCGGTTCGTCACCATAAACAGCCGCTGAAGAACTAAACACGATCCGTTTTAAATCATGCTGATACTTGCGGATCAATTCTAACATCATTAATACACTTTCAAAATTCACACGATGTGTTTCCACCGGTCTAGCAACTGAATCCGCCACACTAGCAACTGCTGCTAAATGAAAGATATAATCAAATTTATTAGCTTTCATAATCTCTTCCATCAAGGATTTCTCTGCAACATCCCCCTCAATAAAAGTGATATTTTTTGTCATATCAAGATTTTCTACTTTTCCCATTGATAAGTCATCAACGACGATTACCACATGTTCTTCTCCTAAATGATTAGCTAAGGTAGAACCAATGAAGCCAGCCCCACCAGTGATCAATATTTTCTTCATGAAATTCACTCCAATTAATATGCTTAAATATATTTATAAAGTATTAAGAAAGACTAGATGCTACTTTCTTAATAGCTGCATTATATATTATTTTTTTAAACTCTCAACAAAATAAAGAAAATGTATTTCACTAATTTCCACCTATAAAAATCGAAAAATAATTGTTTGTAATAATTTTAGTGACAAAAGTTATAAAATCTGTATATTGACCGATCAGCAATATTTGATAAAGGAATCCTCCAAAAACCAATATTAAAATAGCCACTATAAGTATCTGCTTTTTAATGGTTTTAGTATTTACTACACACCAAGAGAATATTACTGAAATAAAAGAAAAACGCCAATATACAGGTAAAATTATAGGCATTGTTCCTAGAGTTAAAACCAAATTAAAAAAGTAAAAAAGTAAAAACTGATTTTCTTGTTTTTTTTCGAAGTACAACAATTTTTTCAAATAACCATTTTTATAAAATAAATACATAAATAGTAAATTAATACATAAATAAAAAGCTTTTTGTATTTTCATAAAGAGGCTTCCTTGGATATATAGCATGTAGCTATCACTACTCCCAAACCCCGTTGCATAAGTATAAGCTTTATTAATTAAAGAAGTAAATGGCAAGGTAATTGGCAATAGATGCACCAATTGATAAACAATAACTATAAAAACAGTACATGTAATAAAAACAGTACTAATCACTATAAATAATTTTTTATTTTTTAATTTTAATACAACGTAACTTAAAATTCGAAGTAATATAAGAATAACTACTGTTTTATGGATCATTGCTGCTAATATATATATGATTATGCTTTTCCGATAACTTTTATGATATGTTTCCAAATAAAATCCTAACATGAAAAAAACAAAAGCGGAAATATTCCTAATATTACTTGATATTCCAGGAAACGATAAGAAGGCTACTACAATTAATATTTGTAACGCAACTATCTTATTACTCAAGTGTTTATTCTCTTTATTATCTAAAATCATATATAATATAGAAGTATATACAAATGTCATTGCTATCAATGGTAGTAAATGAACATTTTCAAATTTAGATAGAAAAAATAGAAACCAATTAGATAAATCGAGTTTTGCACTCAAATCATAATAACTAATAAAATCTGCAAAAGAAAAATGAGAAAGCATTTCCATTTTTTGAAAGTATCTTGCTAAATCTATAGTTGGTGAAGGATTTATAAAATAACTCATATATCCAAAAAAAGCTCCAAATAAAAGCGAATATGCATATTTTTGCCGTCTATCTCTAAAAATTAATTTAGGAACAATTAACATGCCTAAAATAGGATTCACCAGAAAAAAGCAAACTGCTATGTTCATAAAATCCCCCTATTCAAAAACTATAAATTCTCTAAGCAAAGATATTCCTAAAGATAAACAGAACCCTGTTAAAAGTCCAACTATTAAAAATCTAATCAAAGTAATTGTTTTACCGCTATCAAGAGAGTCAACATCTAAAGAAAGAATTTTGACTTTCTCAATATTTACATATTCACTAATACTTTTTTCAAAATTTTTTGCTACTTCAGATCCTAATTTTTCAACTTCAGTTTCAGAGCTACCTTGAATTTTTACATTAAAAACGTATGAATTCTCTGCTTTTTCTACCTGAATATCATTCTTTAAATCTTTTATATTAATATCTTTAAATTTTGAAACTATAGGTTCTAAAAAATCATCACTTTTAATAATTTCCCTATACGTATCTATCATTCCTTGATTTGCCGAAATAGCATCAGCGTTTGTAGTTGCCTCATTTTGAGGTAAATTTACTAATATTTTAGACTCAGATAGATATTCATCATTCGTAAAATATTGAAGTCCTATAGAAATTAGACCACCTAACACTGTTAATAGAGTAATAAATAACCAATATTTTTTTAAAAAACTTTTATACTTAGAAGTGTTAACAGTAATTTTCATTTTTATTTCTCTACTTTCTTAAGATTTAAAATACCATCTTCT
The DNA here is from genome assembly GCF_005236045.1 of Enterococcus sp. VV15. Taxonomy (NCBI): domain Bacteria; kingdom Bacillati; phylum Bacillota; class Bacilli; order Lactobacillales; family Enterococcaceae; genus Enterococcus; species Enterococcus sp. VV15. Next base: position 32,216 of record NZ_QPTY01000007.1, on the reverse strand, counting down.
AAAATACTAGCCTTTATCTTAAAAAGTGTCAATCCCTTTATTATGCACATCCTCCCCAAAAAAATATATTATAGTAACATATAAAAATATATTTTTTCAGAAATACATACTTCCAAAATGCAATTATTCTATTTACAAAATTACTTATCTAATCTACTTATATACACTCCGTAATTAATTGCTTTCATATTAAATAAAAAAATGCTACACTACTACCGTATGACTTAATTTTTAAGAGGTGAAAAATGAAAAGAGTAATTACTTATGGTACCTTTGATTTATTACATTATGGACATATCAATCTATTAAAACGTGCTAAAGAATATGGCGATTATTTAATCGTCGCCCTATCTACGGACGAATTCAACTGGAATGAAAAACAAAAAAAATGTTACTTTAGTTATGAAAAAAGAAAGCAATTATTAGAAGCTATTCGTTACGTTGATTTAGTTATTCCAGAAGAAAACTGGGATCAAAAAGCTAAGGATATTCAAAAATATGAAGCTGACTATTTTGTAATGGGTGATGATTGGGCTGGACATTTTGATGAACTTGAGCAGTTAACAGATGCAAAAGTGGTTTATCTGCCAAGAACACCTGAAATTTCCACATCACAAATAAAACAAGATTTGAACTATGATAAAAAGTCTAATTAAATCCTTATTGTATGAACGTATACGATAAAGAATATGGAAGATATATGTTTAAGCTTAGAAAAATATATATCTTCCATAATCCCATCTATGTAAACAGGTGATAAATAATTACTTGTTTATTGTAGATGGGATTTTTATTTTATGTAGCCTATCATTCATTAAGGATAAAGACCATATAAAAGTACGACTTGAATGTTTTTTAATAAAAAATAGCATCCAAGCCGTGTACTTTATTTACTATGGGGTATAAATTTTCTGATTTCATGCTTAATACCAGGGAAAAGAAAATAAATACACGGTAAATAAGCGATAAAAATAACGATTGATTTTATTGCCATATTGATAAAAGATGACGTTACTAGTTGTGGGAATAAGAAATATCCCACACTGGTTAAAACTACGCTTATAAATAAAAATATAACAATATTTTTATCAATAAAATAAGATATCTTAATTTCCTTGCGGATAAAAAATACTCTGAAAAATAATACTAAAAATTCTACCACTACAAGTACAATAGATGCTCCTACGACACCATAACTAGGAACTAATAATATGTTGCCAATCACACTTACTATCGCACCTATAAGCATAGGATAAGCATAAGCTTTATCTTTCTCAATCGCAATAGTAAACTGATTAGCAAATACTCCTCCAATAGGACTAAATATGATTAAAAAACAAGAAAGAAGCATATTTATCGTCATTGGGGTGAAATTTTTACCAAAAAACCAAGGTATAAATTCTTTTGTATTAACGAAAACTATGCTAAATAGACATAAGGCGATAATAAATGTATAATCAAATGTTTTTTTTGTATACTCTATTATAAGATCCTTTTTTCCGTCTACTTGAGCTTTAGATACTTTTGGAAGCATAACAATAGTTACTGATGATAAAACTGCAAGAATGATACGTGCAATTTTTTGAGACTGATCATAATAAGACAGTTCAGTAGGGTCTACAAAATAGCCTACTACTGTTTTATCCAATGTCGTATATACTTGCATGAATAATTGAGGTATTAAAATAATAAACGCTGGTTTCCATAGTTGTTTAAGTATCGAACTATCAATAGAAGGTTTAAACACTTTTTGTCTAATATTTATCCAAAAGACTAAACTTCCTAATAAATTAGTTATCGAAGTGATGAACACGTACATCCATAAATCTTCTTTAGTTGTTACAAATACAATAATTAAAAATACCGAAATTATTTTTATAAGAGTGTTTCTGATTACAACTTTGGAAAACTCCTCAATCCCTTGGAAAAACCAAGATATGTCAAGTGTTAAACCTATAATAAATAGCAATTGAATCAAATATAAATTTTTATATTGTATATCAAACCATAATATATAAAATACATATATAATAGAAATAACCAATCCTAACAAAAATTGAATAAAATAGATATTCCAAAACTGAATAGACAAAGCTTTCTTAGACTCTCTAGATTTGGCAATATTTCTAATTCTAAATGGATTCATTCCAACAGCAATCACAGTCATCAAAAATTGTGCAATTGAAAAAACATAACCATAAATACCTAGGCCATCGGAACCGATTCTTCTACTAAGTATTGGGATAGTTATAAGAGGTAAGACAATTAAAAAGACTTGATATATTGCATTATAAAAAATATCTTTGATTGTCTTTCTCATTTTTCTTCCCTCTCGATTAGCTCAATTACTCTTTCAGTACTTTTACCAATTTCTGTATTACCTATATAATCTAGCAACTTTTGTGAACTATGCAATAGTTGATCTGAATGATTTGAAAAAATATCGATAAGCATATCCACATTTTGCGCTTTAAACAATGGTAAATCATCTAGACTAACGTAAAAACCACGTTCAATTGAGTATTCTTTTTCATCGTAATTAAAAAGAATTACTGGTTTTTTTAATAAAGCATAATCAAAAAATATAGATGAATAATCGGTAATTAAAATATCGATATCCGCAAAAAGTGTTTCAAGCACTTGTCCATCTGGAACTAAAGTAATTTTATTGTTTTCCATATAACTTTTACTTTCTTGATCTTTTAATAGCAAAGCATTCACATTAGGGTGAAACTTTACCATTAAATCCAAATTTTGGTTTCTTTCCTGGAAGAATTGTTGTAATTTATTTATTTCTAATTTTTTTAGTTGTGCAATCCCATTTTTTTCAAACTTATCCCTGAATGTTGGCGCAAATAAGATAGTAATATTTTCTTTGAATAAATTCGTCTCACTTATCAACTGCTTTTGTTCTTCTACTAATTTATCATTTCTTGGTGTTCCAATTTCTATAATTTTTGCTGAATCAACTTTAAATGCAGATTTATATTTTTCTGTACTATAACGATTACCTGATAATAGATATGTAATAGACTCACTATCTTTTTTTGCATAATTTAAATATCGATCAGGCAACTTATCAACTGCATCAAACTCAATTTTTTTTAATGGTGTACCGTGCCAAGTTTGAAAATAAATTTGTTTAATACGCTTAGTATAACGTATTGTTTTTCTACTATCATCTACCCAAAATTTAGCAGTGTATAAATAATATGAAGCAAGGAATGTATCTGTATCGACCCTTTTTACATACGTGGGTAAGTCCTCTATCACTGCTTCTTTCTTTATTAACCAGATAATTTTATAAGGTAGATTTTTCTCATAGATTTTCTCAGAAATAACCTTTGGATTTCCTGAATAATTACGGCCACCAAAACTAGAAAAAACAATTGTATTCTTTTTTATAGGCAATAATCTTGTAATTAAAGGAAATACATTTCTTGATAAAAACTTTTTGATATTATTCATTCTACTACCTCGCAGACTCTAGCTTATATAAAAAATTACCGGCAATTTTGCTATGGGATAAATAATAAGGTAGATTTCTATTATTTATCAAAAATTTAGCTAATTTTTTTATTTTTGGCGAAAAATCAGGATCATTTTGAGTTTCTTTTTCAAATCTTTCTAAAATTTCAATTGATCGCAAAAAATCACTTTTGTTAGAATAGTTATTCTTTATCATTGTCATCATCATTCTTATGGCCTCGTATGCATATCGAGACCTTACATTTGTAGACAGTTCTGGATAGTATTTATCTACAAAATTAAGTATATCTTCATGGACCTCAAAAGAATCAAATATGCGCGGATTAAAGCTACCTCTTAAAATACTTGTAGGGCTTTGATAGTAATGATACTTTGTGGAAGTGTTAGTAGCTACCCTGTCTGATTTATCAATAAGACGATAAGTAGTAGCTTTATCTTCCATTAATTGACCGGCTGGAAATCTAATCTCTTCAAACAAATTAACGTTAAATAATTTATTGTTTGCAGAATAGCCAATTTTATTATTAATGAATAAGTTTTTCATTGCTTCTTCTCTAGTAAATACTTCCCAATTTAAATCAGTATCAGTACACGCTTTAAGTTTTTTTAAGTCTGAAATTTTTTTAATTTTTACTACCGCAATATCAGCTTTATATTTCTCCACAGCAGAATATAAAAGTTCCAAATAATCAGGTTCAATCCAATCATCACTATCAATAAAACAAACAAACTCTCCCGTTGCGTTGTCCAATCCTGAGTTTCTTGCCACACTTAAACCACCATTTTCTTGGTGTATAACTTTTATTCGTCGATCTTTTTGTTTATAATTTTCAGCAATTTCCCCACTCTTATCTGGAGAGCCATCATCAATCACTATAACCTCAATATTAGGGTATGTCTGATTTAAAATAGAATCTAGACAATCTGCAAGATAACTTTCTACATTATATGCAGGTACGATTACACTAATTTTATTCACTTTTTTCACTTCCTAAATAGATAAATTAGAGTCCTTAAACTTTACACAATAATTATATTGCCAATTAAGCCTAAAAAAACTCTAGAAATAGTTTAAAAAATTTCTACCTTTATTTGCCTAGATAATTCTTATAGAGAATAAAATATGCTTTTGGGCTTATTGTATATAATTTTAGTGCTATTTTTTTCAAGAACGATACTTCTTTTTCATTTTTTATTTCTTTTGAAAAAGTCTTGATCTCTTTTACTGACTTGACATAATACTCTTTTGGAATTCCTTGATTTAAATTTCCCTTACTAATTTTAAAGCCAGTTGACAAATAGCCATCAATTAATCGAGATTTTGCTAGAGATGACAATTCAGGAAAATCTTTAGTTACTTTCTTCAATAATATTTTTCTTTGTGTTACGTTATCATATTGATTTTTATTAAATGTTTGATAAACAATACTTTCATTATTTTGGTAGTAAAAAATACCTTCAAAATCTAATATATCTATTTTTAATGCCATTTTAAATGCTTCATACGTCGGAACCATATCTTCATATAGTTTCCCTTCAGGAAAGGTTATTTGAGAAAATAACTCCCGTTTAAAAAATTTATTCCAAAGATAAAAATCCACTGCTTTATCTCTAAACAACTGCTCTACACCCTCACGATTGTTTAGAGCAATATTTTTCTGTGGAATTAACCTAAGAGAATTTTCTTCTGATGTTCCCTTTTTAAGACCAAATGCCACAATATCTGGATTATTTTGACAAAAATCAGCTAAAACTTTGTGGAAGCATCCTGATAAATAATAGTCATCGCTATCTAAAAAGCCAATAACATCTCCACTAGCTTTTTCTAAGCCAATATTTCTTGAAGCAGAAACACCACCTTTTTCTATAGCATAATAAAAAATATTTTTTCTGTCTTTTACGATTTTAGCACAAATTTCATCACTACCATCTGTAGAGCCATCATCAATAAGCAAAATTTCAATATTTTTATATTCTTGAGAAAACACACTATCTATGGCTCTTTCTAAAGTTTTTTTTGCATTGTAAAATGGAATGATAATTGACAATTTTATACTATTTTCTAAGTTTTTTTTCATACACTTTACCTCTTAAATTATTAGGCAATAAACAAACTAGACTATGCGCACATGAAACAAATAAAAAATCCTTTGCTGTACCTAGACCTGCTCTCCAGATATGATAACGTCCCTTTAATCCTGGCATAAGATATTTTATACCTCCACGTCTTGCATACATGTCTGCACCTGCTCTAGCATAAACTAAAGGTTCTTGCACGTTATACCCTTGGAATCCTGCTTTCAAAAGTCTTACCCATAAGTAATAGTCTTCAAATCCAATCAATGGCTGATAATTACCAACACTTAATATAGCATTTTTATCAAACATCACAGTCATATGATTAAATGGATTCCTTTTTTTCGAAAATTTGCATATTTCATGATTATATTCTGGAACAATTCTTTTTCCGATTATGTGTTCCTTATTATCAACAAATTCATCGATATTACTTCCCACAATAGAAATCTCTGGGTGTTGTTCAAATATAGCTAGTTGTTTTTCTAAACGATTTTCTACCATGATGTCATCCGTATCCATCCTAGCAACTAGTCGATTCGACGTATGTTCCAGACCTTTAGCTAGCGCCACTCCCAACCCTTGATTCTGTTCTAATTTAACTAATTTAAATTTGTCAGAGTATCTTTTTTCGAACGTCTCTACTACTATTTCTAAATTCTTATTGATTGGTCCATCATAAACTAGCACAATTTCATCAGGTAAAAGTGTCTGTGCAAAAATACTAGTGAGCGCTTCTTGTAAATATTCCGGCTTTTCTTTATCATACAAAGAAAGCAACATACTGATATTTTTATTTTTCAAATTTCTCCCTGCTTTCTTCTCAAATAATTTTTTTAGCGAAAGATTTTTTCATTCGGAAAAGCAATTTCTGCCAATGAGATCACATTTTCGTCTTCTTCAAGTCCTTGAGAGGACATTTTATCAAATAGGATCTTGATGGTTTGCAGCAAGATCTTTAAATCAAGCATCAATGAATATTTTTTGATATAAAGTAAATCAAAACGTAATTTACTGTTGTAATCAGAGACATATTTTCCATAGACTTGTGCATACCCAGTGATACCGGCACGAACATTATGCCGTAAGTAGTAATAAGGGTTTTCTGCATTGAACTGATCGACGAAGAAAGGACGTTCAGGACGTGGTCCTACGATCGACATATCGCCTTTCAGCACATTGAAAATTTGTGGCAATTCATCAAAGCGGACAGCTCGAATAAATTTACCTACAGGCGTTACTCGTGCATCATTGCTCTTAGCTAAAACTGGTCCAGATTTTGCTTCGGCTGTGGCGGTCATCGAGCGGAATTTATAGATTGAAAATTCCTTTTGATTTTTTGTGATCCGCACTTGTTTATAGATGATTGGTCCCGGTGATGTCACTTTGACTAAAATTGCTGTGAATAACATAAATGGTGAAGCAATAACTAGTAAAACAAGTGAAACGATGATATCAAACAAACGTTTGAATAGTTCATATTCAGGTTGGATTCTAAATCCAGATGCTTCAATGATACTTTCATCTTCGAAATTCATAATATTTGGATTGATCAATGTCAAGTTTTCAAATGTTGTATTCAAAAACAATTTTTTTTCATTTTTAGTAACTAATTGATAGATTTTGATTTTTTCAGCTTCTTCGATATGAGAAGCAAGATAGACAATATCGATGTCTTTAATCATATTTTTGATGTTTGCATAATAGTTATCAAGAATGACTGCTTCGACTTTATGTTTGTTGTTTTTCTTTGAACCAAAATTTTGGATTGCTGGTGCGACATCCTTTTCTAACCCAATGATGACGACCTTTTTATCTCGGCTTACTCGTAAATAAAGTTTATATACGAGAATACGATAGATACTTAAGAAAAGCGTACCGAGAACAAATGAAAGTAAGATAACGAGACGTGGAAAAGCAAACCAACGGCCCGCGAAAGTCACTACCATGATCCCTAGTGTCATCAATACCTGGCCGATGACTGTGACAAACACGATGTCACTGATCATTCGATTATAAAAAACATATACACCCAACAAAATGTTCAACGCAATAAAAATCACTGAAATAATAATTGCCGAGTGTTGGAAAGTTTCTAAATTTCGTAATGGGATCTCTCCACGAAACTTCAGTAAGAAACTACTATATACTGCTGCATTGTATACAATAACATCCATTAATATAATGAATATCCGTCGTGCAGCACTCCATTCTCCATTTTTATTCATATATACACTCCTAATCACAAAATAATACCTCTATTATCTTACCATAGCCGCCTTTAAAAACCTAGTTTATAAGCAAATTGTAATGGAATTTAAAAATGTCTAATAAAATGCTTTATGCACCTCTAATCAAGACAAGAACGCTAAAGTACAAATCTCCAGATGAATCGATTTTCATTAATGTTGGTAAATTAAAGAAGTCGAAGTATTTGTTGCTTTTTCTTTTATCCACTTGAGGTTGGGACAGAAGTGTTTAACTCCGAGAAATAAGAAGAAATTCACGAAAATTGCTTTTCAAATTTTTGTGAATTTCGCTTATTTCCGAAGGATTTGCTTCTGCTCCCACCGTTTATTCGGAGTTAGAGTCTGTGGCAAAACTGATTTTTAGTTTTGTCCCACGCTCCTTTATATTTTTCAGATACTCCACCTTCCCAAAGCACTGTCTAGCCCATAAGAATACCTGTATTTCATGGAGAATCGAAAAAATTGAAATCGATTTTTAATGGCATTATGCTTATAGAAGAAAGTGAGGTAGTATCTTATGAATACACAAGAGTTGCATAATTTTATTGGTTTTCGACAACCAAATATATGTCAAATTGTTGCATATAAGGATGGGGCAGAAGTTTATACAGATGAATGGAATGGTTATAAAAAAGACGATACTTGTCATATCATGTCAGCAACGAAAAGTATTGTATCTTTGCTGATTGGCATTGCTTTAGAACAAGGATTAATCAAAAGTATCGATGATAAAGTATTAGATTATTTTCCAGAATATAAAGTGAAACGTGGGGAGAAAACTATTTACGCTATTACAATCAAGCACTTGCTAACAATGAAAGCACCCTACAAATGTAAAGGCGATCCATGGACAAAAGTCTGTTCAAGTGAAGATTGGACAAAAACATCACTAGATTTATTGGGAGGAAGAAAAGGTATAACTGGCGAATTCAACTATCAAACTGTCTGTTTACACATATTAACTGGCTTGTTGTATCAGACAAGTAAGCTGACAACTGTTGATTTTGCTAATAAGTATCTATTTGATCCTATAGGGATACCAAACCATGTCAATTATTATGCTAAAACAGCTGAAGAACATAAGCAGTTTACAATGGATAAGTCTCCCAAAACCAATGTCTGGTTTTGTGATCCACTAAATATCGGGACGGCAGGATATGGTTTGTATTTATCGGCAAGTGATCTGGCAAAAATTGGTGTATTATGCCTAAATAAAGGGATGTATAAAGGAAAACAAATCGTACCACCCAAGTGGATAAACGAGATGTTCAAACCTAGAACCAGTGCTTTAGAGAACTTACAAAATATGAGATATGGCTATTTATGGTGGATATTAGATTCTGAGAACGAAATATATTCAGCAATTGGTAATAGCGGAAATGTACTTTATATTGACGCTAAGAATAATCTGGTTATTTCTATCACTTCTTATTTTAAACCCATGATAATTGATAGAGTGGCTTTTGTAGAGGAATATCTTAAACCATTTATTTTAAAATAGCCTCTATTAAAATAAAATATCGATTCTTTGACAGCTAGGGTTCGTGAAACTTTGGCTATGATTTTGTATCTATTGGTGCTCTGAGCATGAATAAGAAAAAGTAACTCCTTCGCCTTATTTTTTTTTGAGTCGGCACCTTCTGCCTTTTTTTGACAAAAAACTATAAAAAGCCATTATGTGCGAGCGAATCACAACATAACAGCTTTTTATTATAGTTTAGTCTGGTCTCAACGAAAAGTCGCCGATTCCTTCTTTTGTTAAATTATCATTGTAGAATGGATCATGCGCAATATATGCTGGCCATTTATCTTGCATTTTTTTGATTTCACCAGCAAATCGTTTTTGCTTTTCAGGGGTATCTTCATACCCTCTGGATTTTGATTCAAAATGATACAGTTCTACTTGGTGTGCATAAACATTGTATCTACCTAATTCATAGATTTTCAAACATAGATCGACATCATTGAATGCCACTTCTAGCGTTTCATCGAATCCATTGACAGCTTTAAAATCAGCTGCTTTAACCATCATACAAGCAGCCGTGACCGCTAGATAATTCACATCGATGACTAACCGACCAAAATAACCGCAGTGGGTACGATCGTAGTTATTCAACGCGTGCCCTGCAACCCCACCAATTCCTACAAGTACACCTGCATGTTGAGTCGTATCATCTGGATAATACAACTTCGCTCCAACGCAACCGATACGATCAAACTGAGCATAAGAAACCATTGTCGTCATCCAATTTGGTTCAATGACTTCGGTATCATTATTTAAAAACAAGAGATATTTTCCACTTGCTTTTTCTGCAGCTAAATTGTTTATTCGAGAATAATTGAAAGGAATATCGATCAACTCCACGATAAATCGTTCGTCCAATTGTTTTTTATATTCAGCGAACAGCTCTTGCATCTTAGGATCTGTACTCCCATTATCCGCAATAATGATCTCATAATTTGGATAACTTGTTTTTTCAATGATTGAGTCGACGCATAGTTTCAGATCATCATACCCATTTTTTGTTGGGATAATGACACTGACCAGCTCTTCTTGCAATACCTCATAAGTGACTTCATAGAAACCTGAGATCAAACCTGGACGGACGGTTCCTTTGATTCCTCTTCTATTTAGAGCATCAGTTAAGGCTTTCACGCCAGAATCATAGATATAACTTTTCGCTTCGCCGCTGCTGGCTGTTGAACCTGGAATGGTTCGCCAATGATAAAGTACTTTATCAATATGGTAAATATGGTCTTCAGGGATCTGTTCTGTCACTCGTAAGACTAAATCATAATCTTGCGATCCTTCGTACCCTTTTCTAAATCCACCAAGGGACTTGACGATACTTGAACGATAAACACCTAAATGTGAAATGTAATTATTTCCCATTAGAGTATCTGGTGACCAATCTGCTTTGAAATGTGGATCGAAACGATTCCCCTCAGCATCGATCTTATCTTCGTCACTATAGATCACATCAAGTTCAGGTCGCTCATTTAAAACTTTCACTACTTCAAAAAGTGCATGAGGTGGTAATTCATCATCATTGTCCAGCAAAGCAATGAATTCACCAGTTGCGATTTCTAATGCAGAATTTGTTGCTAAACTGATATGCCCATTTTCTTTTCGAAAGACAACTTTGATCCGTGGCTCTTTTTTCTCATAAGCTTCTAAACATTTCTTGATTTTGGGATCGGTAGATGCATCATCACTGATACACAGTTCCCAGTTATCATAAGTTTGATTTATCACAGAATCGATACACTTTTCTAACCATTTGATTTCTACATTGTAAACGGGCATCGCTATGGAAATCAGCGGGCGATAGTCAAATTTTTTAGACTGCTCTTGTTGACTTTTCAAATCGATATTTTCGTGGCGAGTGATCCACTCTGCATAATCGATTGAACCTGGTTTTAGTTCTAGTTTTACTCGGCGAATTGCTTTTTTTACACCATGTGTTCTGGCATAATTGATGCCTTTTTTCAATAACCGTTTTTTCTTTTCCCAACCAGTTTCTAGTCCATCATCATAAGGGTAACGACTATTTAGTTTCACAGCGATCCCATTTTGATGTTTTTTGGTCTGGAAGTCGAGGATTGCTCTGCCTTTTAATCGTCCAGATAAGCGGATCGAAAAACCGCTTGGTGTTTTTACATCTAAGTTATATAAATGATTGATATCGAGTCGAACGACATTTGTTACCTCTGCGATAACATTTTCTTTATCTACTTTGATATGAGGAATCTCTTTTGTAACCTCATCGACTGCCCAACCGACGATCAGCAAATCGCCCGTTGCTCGTTCACGGGTGATTTTATCAATAAATACGGCAATTTCTTTTTTTTGCACTATCTTCCGTTCTCCTTTATTTTTCTTGAATAAATGTGATCAGATTTCAACAAACCATGTTTGCCCATTCTCAGCTGTCAACTCGACCATAAATGAGTGTTGGTCTTGCTCACTTAGTATCTGTAACTCAAAACCAGCTTTCATTCCTGCTGGGAGTTGTTCTGCCTGATTGACTTCAGGACGTTCAACCTGTAACACATTAAAATATGGAGATTGGTTTTCTGACAAATGATATGCTAACGGTTTACGATCACTATTCGAAATCCCCCATCCTATGATCGTCAATAGTTTCGTTTCAGGATTCCATGATCGACTATCGACACATAAAGATAGTTCTTTTGCTTGGATTTTCTTTGGTGTTTCTTTTAGTCGTTTTCCACGTGATTTGATCGTGAACTCTTGTTCATCCAATAACGAATAATAACGAGTAGTAGTTGTTTGCAAGTAATGATCTAATGTCGTCTTGTCGATTCTTAATTGCTGATTTTCTTTTTCAAGCATATCGATTCTTGTTTCAAGTTGCTGTTGGTTTGCTGCTAAGGGTTTGATCGTAGCTAGCAATTCTTCCATCGTTTTAGTTAGTTCACCAATGAATCGATAATGGCAATGAACCGTTATTTCTTTCCCTGCAACATTCGAAAGAAGAAACATTGGTCGTTCTTTTCCATCAAATAAGTAGCAATCACTTGGTGTGCGTATCACCGCATTTGTTTGAAGATACTCGCTTTTCTCCCCAGAAATCTCCACTTGAAATTCAATGGTACTTGGTTGTTCCTCAAACAAGAAGGAAACAGTTTCTACATCTTCTGGGATAGAAAAAGAAAGTACTTGGTTTTCACCGGTATGATTGTTGAATGGAATCGTTTGACTCGTTTCTTGACTGTCAGTTTTTTGTTTCATGTCCATTAGTCGTACATAATTTGAATTTTGCGGTTCAGAAACTTTGTTCTTTTCCACCGGATGTTTCATCAACGAAAAGAAATACTGATAAACTTCTCCGAATGGGCGCATTTTGAAATCATAACGGACCGCTTCAGGTAATTCTTCATACGTTGATTTTAACTCTGTATCTCCTACTGCTAAATAAAGGTAATCCTCGATATTGACATATAGCCCAGCTTTTTCAAAAACTTTTTGGAAGCCATCATGCGTATAAAAAGAATTGTGTGTTTCATCTAACAAACCGTAAGAAGCCCAAGGTAGTTCATTATTGAAGAGGTGGATCATCACTGAATTATGAACGAGATTTGGAAATGTGATGAGGATCTCACCGTCTTCATTTAAGAATTCTCTAACCTTTTTCAAGGTTGCTCCTGGATTGACTAAATGTTCTAAAACATCTGCAAATAAGATATAGTCAAATGTTTGACCAGCATAGTAATTCGCCCATTCAAAACTTTCGATATCGCCATAGAAGCCATCTTGTGAAAACTCATTGACAAAATCAAACAATTCTTTGTCTAGTTCCACGATACTTACTTGACAATTTTTTGCGCCGATCAAATGTTTCGTCAATCGGCCATTACCTGGGCCAAATTCCAATACTTTACTTCCAGGTTTGATTTGAGCAGCAATTTTACCTACACTACTTTGCTCGTCTAAATCCATCTCAAAATCATATTTCATCGCTCTGATTACCTTCTTCCCATTTATGGTCCAAGATCACGATTCCTTCACCGATATACGAACCATTGACAAATAGATTCATATATTTTGTTTTGTAGACTAAAGGAACAGTGGCATTTTCTTCAAAGACCGCTACATCAAAATAATACTCGCCAGCCAATAGGCCAAGTTTGTTGTATTCTAAATAAAAAACATTCTTCCCTTTCTTCCAAGGGATCTTGATTCCATCAAGCAACGTGTTTAATCCACAAACATAAAAATTATCTACTGTTCGTAACGCAATCCCCAACACTGGATTTTTGATCGTTTCTTCTTTTACTTCGTAAGTTACTTTGACGTAAAGTGTTTCTCCTTGTTGAAGGACATCGATCGGCTTTTTGTCTTTATCTAATAGTTCAGCGCTCAGCACATCAACAATATCTGGAGCAGCAAAACGTTCTACTTGGTTTTTGTTTCGGTCAACTGTCTTGACTGATTTTTTCTTCAAGAAATTCTCATAATTCGTGGTAACATCCATTGTATCGCCGTATTCCACGACTTCTCCATTTTTCAACCAATAAGAACGATCACAGAATCGGCGGATTGAACTGATGTCATGAGAAACGAATAAAATTGTCTTACCTGAATTTTTGATTTCAGTAAATTTTTCCATACACTTCAATTGGAACTCCAAGTCACCAACAGCTAATGCTTCATCCACGATCAAAATATCTGGATTGACATTGATAGCAACCGCAAAAGCTAAACGTACGAACATCCCACTTGAGTATGTTTTTACTGGCTGATAAATATGGTCACCGATATCGGCAAATTCAATGATATCATCAACCATCCCGTCGATCTCATCACGAGAAAAGCCTAAGACCATTCCATTTAAATAGATATTTTCATAGCCAGAATACTCTGGATTGAATCCTGAACCTAATTCTAGCAAAGCAGAGATTTTTCCTTCAATCTCCATTGTGCCTGAAGTCGGAGTCAATACCCCGGTGATGATTTTAAGCATCGTTGATTTTCCTGATCCGTTTTCTCCAACAAATCCGATCATCTCACCTTTTTTTATTTCAACATTGATATTTTTCAATGCATAAAAAACATCATGATAAGATTTTTTAAAGGGATTCAACGCTTCACGAAAACGATCTGAAGGTTTTGCATACATATTATAAGATTTTGTAATATTGTTTAATTTAATCGCATACTCTGTCATGTTTATACTCCTTACAACACATCTGAAAAATGTGGTTTCAATCTACGGAACACTGCAGATCCGATTATAAAAATAGCTAACGTGAAGACCCAGAAATACAACGTGTACATCCCATGCTCCCAGAACCAAGCTTGACTTAAGAATGATTCGCGGTAGCCTTGGACAACGTAATATAGTGGGTTCAATTTAAGGATCTTGATGATCATTGGGTTAAATTGTGCTGGACTCCAAAGGATTGGCAATGTCCACATGATCAACTGTAGTAAAATAGTGATCAGCTGCATTAGATCGGGTAAAAAGGGTTGGATCGATGCAGTCAACCAAGTCAATCCTGTTAAAAAAGCGCACATACAGAACAAATAATAAATCAATTGCAATGTCATCGCAGTAGGAAAAATCCCATAAATTGCCGCAACTAATAACCCAATCAAAATAAAGAAAAGATGGGTATAAAGGTTCGCTAAAATTTTAGTCGTTGGCAAAATGCGGATATTGAACACTACTTTTTTCACTAAATACGTATACTCCCTAAAAACAAGAGTTGTCGAAGTAAATGCATCAGAGAAAAAGAACCATGGAACCATCCCAGTGATCAAATAAACGATAAAGGGATATTTTCCGTCAGTCATCGCTGCTTTTAGACCAAAGCCGAAAACTAACCAGTAGATCAAGACAGTAAATACTGGGTTGATGAACGCCCATAAAATTCCTAAAAAAGAGCCCGCATAGCGTGACTTGAAATCATTTACTGAAAATTGAAGCAATAACTTTCTGTTCTGATAGATATCTTTCATAAATAAAAACAGATCTTTAAACATTTGTGTTCCTCCAAGCAATTTCTGTTAATTACAGTCATGTGTCATTCTACCACATTTTTATTGACGGACTGCGATATTCTTTATTTCTTAATTTTCTATTAAGTAAACTTAACTCTAACGTTCTTATTTTACAAAAGATAGCCAGTAATTGCAATGCAGCCCTTGCCTAGACAACAGTCAAAATGCTCTTTCTCTAAGAAAAAGTCGCCAATTACTAAAATTTGATTTACAAATTTTAGTAATTGGCGACTTTTAACTGGTTCCTTGATTGAACTAACCATTAGAAATAGATACGCTATGAATCATTTTCTTAATGCGTCGCTTCATAGTGACGGGCAACTCTTGATGTCGTAGGTTCTTCCGTTTCTATTGGCATAGCATTCAATTCAGGCTGTTGTTTCGGTAGATCATAACGATGAGTGGTCATCGCTAATAGTAGGTAGACAATTGGTAACCAAGCAAATGAGGTAAGTGTATCTTCCATGAATGACTGCATCATCACTGCAAAAAAAGCCCACAGGAAGGTAACTTGTCCATTTGATAAGTCACCATTTAATGTTAGTCTTCCAACGTAGACGAGGAGCAGAATTGCTGCGATTACTACACCTATTAATCCATAGAGGTTCAGGAATGAATTATAGCTGTTATGGTTACCCAAATATTGCGTTCCTCGTTGAAAAATAAATGGTTTCATTCCAAGCCAAACCTGTTGGCTTTTTTCTGCGATCGTGTCGTAAAATTTCAACCAGATTTCTTCTCTACCCGTGAAAATATTGACTTTTTCTGAAACAGCAGCTAAAAAGGAAAGTGGTAAAGCCAACACAGCAACGGCAAAGTATCCTAGGAATGGAGCTTTGATCGTTTTAAAGAATTGCTTTGGCCAGATATCTAATAAAACAAATACGATCATGGCAATCAATGCCCCTCTCGATTGACAGACCCAAATACCTAAAATACCCGCAACTAACGCAGGTACCCCTAGCAAGCGTACATACCATCGTTCAAATGAACTAGCAAAGCTGCTGATCAATAAGGAAAGCATCATCAACGAACTGCCAATCGTATTAGTATTGATCCATATATCTGACAATTTGTTACTTGGCGTCCAGATACTTTGTCCTTCTGGAACCTTTATTTCAGTGAATACGCGATAAACAGTAATGCCTAAAAAGATATAAAAAACCAGCATATAAACTGCTCGATCCAATTTATCAAATTCGATCCATTTCACGATCAGTACTAATGCCACAATAAGAGGGATCAATAAGTCAATATACATTGAACTATCTCTAACATCGCGAAAATGAGCATAAAAGAAATAAACTATTATCGCGATTGCGAGATAGAAAAAGTCAAAACCTCTTATTTTGTAGAGGTTCAATGTAAATAAAGTAAAGATGCCGTATGTCACTAATAATGAACTATTGTTATACAAAAAGGTAGCTGAAGGAAAACTTAGACCTACTGTCCAAATGAAAAAAATAGCTGATACAAGTAATAATAACAGTAATGCACTCATTTTATTAATCAATTTTTCTACTATCGTTTGAATTTTCTTTCCCTCCTTCTATTCTCTTTGATTATACTGTTTTTAAAAAATAAACAAAAGTTTTATTTTAACAATCGATCAAATAGCAATAGATTTCCAAGAAAAAAAGACAGATCATTTAAAAATAGTTCATCCTATTTCTATAAATGATCCGTCTTATTACGGAAAATCAGCTTTTTACTCATCAGTTTAGGACGGGGGTAATAGCTGTATTTTCTCCGTTCTTACCAATTGACTACGTTATTAGTAGTGGCGTTATTGATATTACTCAAATCATTTTCAGGATAATTCACTTCAAATATCCTATATCCGTCGTTATCTGGACCATAAAGTTGAGTAAATTGTGCTTCACCAAGCAAATTATAATCTGTCAACGGACGCTTGCTTACTACGTAGTGTATTCCTAGCTTTTCTGCATCTTTGAAATTCAACGTTACAGAAAACATATCTGGGCGATCTAGTATATAAGAAGTGTCCTCTTTCGCAATAAACGCTCGCGTATGGGCATAACGATTGTAGTATTTCTCGTACTCTTTATCTGGATCGATTTTTTTCCAAGCATTCATATCTGGATAAAAACGGACTGTATTAAATGATTTTACACCTAACGTTGGCGTAAAATTATAGAGTTCATCTTCTGATAACCACACTTTTCCAGGATCTTGCTGATTGATTTGTTGGATTTCTTTTGCCAATGTTTTTTCAAAAATGGCCCCTGTGCCTTCTACGACTGGATTGACGAAACAGCCAGATGCCACGATCAATGCTGTAAACGAGAGATAAAACAAACGAGCATGATGGAATAAGACAAAAGCCAACATCAAGGTCCCCAACACAACAATTGCAGTGATTTCTAAGACAGAAAAATAATCAGCCATTCTTGAATTCATCAATGCATACGTATAAATCCCTGCATTCACAATTAATAGGATAAATTTATACCATGTTGGAATAACATCTTCTTGCCAAATATACGCAATAAACCAAATCGTCAGTAGACAAGCCGCAAAACTAAATGTTAAATAGGCTCTAGCCGTTGGTACATAAGACAATAGAGTGATTTCAGCGATTTCCTTGGGTAATCCCACAGTGATCCAAAAAATCGCAAACAAACAAAATAACATCAAAATTCGACCAAATAATTTTTGTTCACTATTTTTTTTGCCAAATAATACAAATGGACTAGCCAAAAAAACGGTCGGGAAAAAGTGATAAAAGAGTGCCACTTCTGAATTATTAGAAAAAGTGATGTCTTTAAAAGGAATCTTCCAGTTTGTCAGAAAATAGAAAAATTTACCAATTGTCCAATTCCCACCTGTACTAACACGCTTTCCAGGATACAATGTATTTAACGAAGCCATCAAGGCATCTTTAGAAGTGAGCCAAAAATGAACCATAATCCCGCCAATGAAAAGAACAGCTCCGATAATCAAAACAGCATCGAACCAATCCCAAGTAATCTTTCTCCCGTAGTAGATCAGCAATCCAACAAAATAAAAGACAAGCAAATATGCGAGCATCACTTGATGCGCTGGATAAATGACTAAGATAAACCCAATCCCGAAAATCACAACTAGCAACATCATCAATGCCCTGAGCCACTTCTTCTCATGCTGGTAAAAATAATGGTAAAAAGCGACCATCAGACCTAAAGTGAAGAATATCAGATCACCTACATGCTGCATGAACCACCATTGAACAGCTGGAGAAAAGGTCAGTGCAAAAGAACTAATCAGTGACAATGCTTTTTTCTTTCTTGTTAAGATCATTAAAACTTCAAAGCCTAATAACACCATAACAACCAGTTTCATCGCCCAATAAAAGGATAGCCCACGATCTCTTCCAAGGAAAAAGAAGCCCCAGTTGAAAGGTTTGCCGATCACAGTGATATCTTTTACTGGCGAATTATAAGCAATGATCATATTTTGACCATTTAGTGAATAATCATCATTTACTAAGGGATAATCATTTTCAGCTTGTGAAAGATAAAATGGCGTTTGGACTAACCATTCATCTGACCGCACCTCTCGATTTTGGCCAAAAATCACATCTGTCTTCTTACCATCTTCTCGTTGTGAGATATATTTATCCCATGTGCCGAGAGAACTGCCATTTAGATTGAACGTAACAATGACTACGATGACTAAAAGACCAATCAAATATCGAAGTTTTAGAAATACATCAAGAAAAGAAAAACCTGACTGTTCCTTTCTTTTTGATGTCTGTCGTGCACTTCTTGTTTGTTTTTCCATATCATTCTCCAATTTCTTGTTTCTTTTCTTTTAATAATGAGGAAAAACATTCATATCTATTGATTATTTTTGGCTGCCACTAGCATTTTTTCCAATGCTTCCTGCCAAGTAGGGATAACAAAACCTAATTCCTCTGCTTTTTTCAAACTCATGACAGAATATTGTGGGCGAACGGCTTTTTGTGGATATTCTTCTGAAGTGACAGGTGCCACTTCAACATTTGTTTCTTTTAAGATTTCTTTGGCGAATTCATACCATGAACAGCTATCTTCATTCGACAAATGATAAATACCGTAAGGCGCTTGTTGTTCTATCACGTAGACCATAAATTCTGCAAGTGTTCTTGTCCATGTTGGTCGACCAAACTGATCATCGACGACCGTCAAGCGATCATGGGTTTCTGCCAAACGTTGCATCGTGAAGACAAAGTTATGACCATAAATACCGAATACCCAAGAAGTACGGATAATGTAGTAATCATCTAAAATATCTTGGACAGCTTGTTCTCCCAATAATTTTGTGCGACCATATTCATTCAAAGGATTCGTTGCATCATCAACTTCATATTCTTTGTCTTTATTTTTGCCATCAAAGACATAGTCCGTGCTGATATACACTAATTTTGCCCCTGATGCTTTAGCTGCAAGCGCTACATTTTTTGTTCCATCCACATTGATTTTTTCATCTAATTCTTTGCCTTCTTCTTCGGCTTTATCTACCGCAGTATATGCTGCACAATGGAAAATGATTTCTGGTTTCAATTCAGTGATGTAAGCCATTGTTTTTTCAGCATCTGTAATATCTAATTCTTTCGCATCTGTCGATACATAAGATAGTCCTTTTTCATCTAATAAGTGGCGCAACTCTGTTCCAAGTTGTCCATTTCCTCCTGTTAATAAAATCATTGTTGTTCTCTCCTCTTTTTTCGTTTTAAAAAAGGGTCTGTAACAATTGTCACAGCTCCCCTTTTATAATTTGTGATACATAAGTAAATCAACATATTTTCACGTTATCAACCGCATCTTCTCAGATATCGACAAGCTACGTATAGTGGATCTACTGTCCGTTTTTAGCATAAGCTGCTTCAACAGCTTCTTTTTCTTTTTTCCACCAGTCTTGATGGTCTTCATACCATTTGATGGTGTCGGCTAAACCATCACGGAAATTAGTGAATTCTGGTTTCCAACCAAGTTCTTCACGTAATTTTGTTGAATCAATCGCATAGCGAAGATCATGACCCGCGCGATCATTGACATGATCATAAGCATCTTTAGGTTGCCCCATCAATTCTAAAATCAATTCCATCACTGTTTTATTGTCTTCTTCACCATCTGCACCGATCAGATAAGTTTCGCCGATCTTTCCTTTAGTCAAGATCAACCACACAGCAGAAGAGTGATCGTTTGTATGGATCCAGTCACGAACATTTTTACCTTCGCCGTATAATTTTGGACGAATGCCACTTAAAACGCTGGTGATTTGTCGTGGAATAAATTTCTCAATATGCTGATATGGGCCATAATTATTTGAGCAATTTGAGATCGTTGCTTGTAAACCGAAAGAACGCACCCACGCTTTGACTAACAAATCTGAACCAGCTTTAGTTGAAGAATACGGGCTTGATGGGTTATACGGTGTTTCAGAAGTGAATTTTTCGCCTACTCCTTCTCCATGACCAGGCAAGTCTTCACGTAGTGGAAGGTCTCCATAGACTTCGTCTGTTGAAACATGATGATAACGAACGTTGTATTTACGACAAGCTTCAAGTAATGTATACGTGCCTATGATATTCGTTTGAACAAATGGAAATGGATCTTTTAAAGAATTATCATTATGAGATTCTGCCGCATAATGCACGACAGCATCTGCATTTTTTACTAAAGAATCAACGATTGTCGCATCAGCAATATCTCCTACGATTAATTCTACACGATCACTAGGAAGTCCCGCCAGATTCTCTTTGTTTCCAGCATATGTCAACTTGTCTAAGACGGTTACATGGATTTCTGGATGATTATTTACCACATAGTGGACAAAGTTGGAACCGATAAAGCCGGCACCACCAGTAACAATGATATTTTTCATATGAATCTCACTCCTCGTCAAATGTTAGATTTCACCATAAACAAATGGATTTTCTGCTTCAAATTCTTTTAAGGTCGGATGGTTGTGGTCTTTTTCAGACATGATTGCCTTTGAAAGATCGATTGGCCATTCAATTGCTAGATCCGGATCATCAAACGCGATGCCGCCATCTGCTTCAGCATTATAGTAGTTGTCACATTTATAAAGAAAGTTTACATTTGGCGTAAGCGTGACAAAGCCATGGGCGTATCCTTTTGGTACTAACAACTGACGATGATTGTGTTCAGACAAGATGAATCCATCCCATTGACCATAGGTAGGACTTCCTTTTCTGATATCAACGACTACATCTAAAACAGCCCCTGACGTAACTCGGATCAGTTTTGTTTGCGCTGCTTCTCCTTTTTGGAAATGAAGGCCACGAAGAACGCCAGCTTCAGCTGACAGCGAATGATTGTCTTGAACGAAATCGAAGTCTAAGCCGTATTCAGCAAATTTTGCTTTTGAATAACTTTCTGTAAAAAAACCACGATGATCGCCAAAAACATCCATTTCGATGATTTTAACATCTGTTAATTTTGTATTAGTTACTTTCATTACTAAAGACTCCCTATTCAGAGGCCAATTTTAAAAGATATTGACCATATTGATTTTTTTTCAGTGGTTGAGCTAGCGTAGCTAGTTGTTCTTTAGTGATATAGCCCATGCGGTAAGCTATTTCTTCTAAGCAAGCGACCTTTAGATTTTGTCGTTTTTCGATTGTTTCGATAAAGGTAGATGCTTCTAGCAATGATTCATGGGTCCCAGTATCAAGCCATGCATAGCCGCGACCCATCAATTCTACAGAGAGATTGCCTTTTTCTAAATAAGCTTTGTTCACATCAGTGATTTCTAGTTCCCCACGTTCTGAAGGCTTGATATTTTTAGCAATCTCTATGACTTCATTATCGTAGAAATACAGACCTGTTACTGCATAATTTGATTTCGGTTTTTCCGGTTTTTCTTCGATTGACAAAGCATGCATATTTTCATCAAATTCAACGACACCAAAACGTTCTGGATCATTTACATGGTAACCGAAAACTGTTGCGCCACTTTCTTTCGCTGCAGCCCGTTGCAACATTTTGGATAATCCACCACCGTAGTAGATATTATCGCCTAAGACAAGACACACACTATCATCACCTATGAATTCTTCTCCAATGATGAACGCCTGTGCTAAACCATCTGGACTTTCTTGTACTGCATATTCGATCTGAAGGCCTAATTCACTACCATTACCAAACAGATCCTTGAATCGTGGTGTATCTTGAGGTGTCGAAATGATCAAAATTTCTTTGATGCCTGCCAACATCAAAGTTGACATTGGATAATAAATCATTGGTTTATCATAAATTGGCATCAACTGTTTTGAAGTTGCTTTAGTCAAAGGATACAAGCGAGTCCCGCTTCCTCCTGCAAGAATGATTCCCTTCATGAATATAAGTTCTCCTTTTATTTGGAATTTTACTTTGTTATTATCTCATCAAACTATCTATTTGTCATGAAATTCTTGACAATTTATACATCTTTTATCAAAGTCTCAACCATTTTCTTTTGACAAGGGCCTTCAGCAAATGGAGCCGCCAAGAAATTTTCTGACGAATCTTTGAATGAGTGTTGATTTCACTTACATTGAAATCATGCCTGCGATAAAGTGTCAACGGTTGTCGAATAAAGCCGACATGTTTTCCACCTAATAAACCGATCCACATATCATGCATCGGAACATCGATTGGAATAGGCAAAATGTCTTTTTTCAAAGAAGAGCGAAATGCCATGCCCGCCCCGATATAGTGACTGCGGATCAAATTATTTAGCCAACCTTCTTTTGACTGACGATACGCAAAATAAGAAGAGTGACGCTCATTCAATTCACTATCAACAATCACGAGATCAGAAACCACAACTAATTGTTCTGGATATGTTTCAAAATACGCTGCTATTTTGTCGACTTTTCCTTCTAACCACACATCATCCTGATCTGCTAAAAAGATGATATCGCCTTTCGTCTGTTCAATGGCATGACCAAAATTAGCAATAAGACCCTTTTTTGGTCCTTCAAAAATTTTGATCCGTGCATCTTTTTCAGCATATTCCGCTAGAATCGCTAATGTGCCATCTGTGGAACCGTCATCAGAAACAACCAACTCATCATTGGTTGACAGCTGTTTTAAAATACTGTCTAGTTGTTCTTTTAAATATTTTTCACCATTAAAAGTAGCCATACAAACTGAATGCACAAACTCACACCTTCCAATTTTCAGCAAAGGATCGCAAGGTCAATCGCCAGATTTTTCTGTTTTTGACTGTCAAAAACTGCTTTGCTGTACGCAGTAATAATTGTTTTCGATGTTTTTTTAGTAATCCTTGATCATAATTTTGGTAAAATAGAGTTTCCGCCTGTAAAATAGAGCGGTATCGATTCACGTTCACCTTGGTATAATCAAGTACGGAAAGATCATGTTCGATTTTCTGAGGTAAAACAGCTACTTTTTTCTTTCGCTGGTGTATTTTCCAAAATAACCAATGATCCAAAAAATCGAGAGGAAAATCAACATTGAATCCTCCGATTTCTTTTAAAAAATCAATGGAAAAAACGGCGCCAGAATTAATCGCCATCAATCGGTCGCTAACAAGTTGTGGTTTATCCACCATTTGGACTTGGCGATTCACATACTGATCTGCATAGACCGGTGAAATTTGACGTCCATGATCATAAACCATGGGGACAGCAGCGACTTGATCCTCTACCCAAATAATCTGCAATAAATCATCAAAGTACGACTCGCTTAATCGACTATCTTGATCCAATAAAACAAAAGAAGAATGCTCTTTTTTAGCATGCGCTAACGCATAATTATAAGCTTTTGCGAGTCCTGGATTTTCTCCATCATGATAATACAAAACATTGTCTGTCTCAAAAAGCGGCTCTGTTTGTGATTCACCGCTATTGTCATACACTACGAGTTGAATCTTTTTTTCAAAGACAGCTTTGGAAAAAAGATCATATGAAGGCAGGTGGGACAAACTTTGTTGATAAAGAACGACCACAACTAATAATTGATTTTTCATCAAAAAAAAGTCCACCCCCACTTATTGAAAAATTTCCCCATCGAAGTCAAGAATACGCGGAAAAGTTTAAAATTCCGATGGGCGCCTTTCCCATATAAATGGATGATCGAATACTTTGGTGTATAAAGGAGTTTATATCCCGCCTTTTCGGCTTTTAAACAGAGATCATTATCTTCAAAGTACATAAAGTAACGCTCATCAAAACCATTGATTTCTTTGAATTTTTTGACATCTATCACCATAAAACTCCCAGAGATCATGCGAACATAGCTATTCGAGTCCTCAGGCAATTCCCGACATTCAAACGTTGCAAGTCGTTTGTCAAACATCTGTTTGACAAAGTGGAAAGGAATAAAACGTAAGATATAATCGAACACAGCCAATCGCTGACGAATCAAATACTGTGTCGTACCATCTTCGTTCAATATTTTAGGTGCGAGCATCGCACATTCTGGATGCTCTTTTAAAAGTTGAACTAATTCCACGATTGTTTGTTCTTCGACTAAAACGTCTGGATTAAAAATGACTGCATAAGGAGATTGGCTTGATAACAAGTTATGATTGTGACCATACCCAAATCCTTTATTTTCTGCATTGAAATAAATTTTGATATACGGATATTGCAGATACTCTTTTAATTTTTCTTGGTAGTCTGACATAGAGCAATTATCAAATATCAAAATTTCGATGTTTGGCTGATCCTCAAGACTTGCAATAAGCGTATCTAGGGTCTGAAAGATTTTTTGGCTATTTGCCGTCACAATACTGATTAAAATTGGCTGTTCGATTCTTTTTTCCATTTAACGTCTATTCCATTTCTTCTTGTATTTCTGTATCACTTGTGTCCGATATTCTTTATTACCCAAAAAGCGCAAGGTCTTAAGAATATACTGATGCTTCTCATTGATCAGACCAATCAATTCGAATAATAGAATCGCTGCAAAAAGCATAGAAATGATCAAAACGATTGTTCCTAGTTCTCCAGTGTAATTCATGATCATCGCTGTGAAGGAAAACATCAGTGCTATCGCATAAATCGTTAAAACCGCTCCTTTATGAGTAAAGCCTAAGCTCATCAAGCGATGATGTAAATGTTTTTTGTCCGCAGTAGAAAATGACACACGGTTGGCTTTTCTTCTCACGATAGCAAAAAATGTATCTGTGACTGGTACTCCCATGACGATCAATAACGAAATAGAAGAAACAAACGTCACATTCTTTAATCCTTGTAAAGAAAGAACTGCCATCATAAAGCCTAAAAAAAGTGCCCCTGTATCTCCAAGATAAATCTTTGCAGGATAAAAATTATACGGCAGAAAACCAATGATACTTGCTACCAAACAAAAGATGACAATAGGTATATAAACCGTAGAAGCATGTAAAAAAAAGTACCCAATAATACCGATCGTGATCAATCCGATCAATGAGATCCCAGCTGCTAATCCATCTAGCCCATCAATCAGATTCACTGCATTTGTAATACCAAATATCCAGAATATGGTCACTGGAAAACTCAGCCAACCTAATTCGATATAACCGAAAAACGGTAGCGTAAACGAATCTATATGGATGTCTGCAACAAAATAGATAATCAAGGATGCCAATAATATCCCGACGCTTTTTTGTTTCGGTGTCAACTCAAATTTATCATCCAACACACCTGTTATGATAATGACTGAAGCAGCGAATAAAATAGGAAGGATATAAAATTTGGGAATAATATCACGAAAAAAGAATAGCGTCGATGCCACAAATGAAAGAAAAATAGGTAAGCCTCCAGCAGAAGGCATTGGAACTTTATTGATGCGTCGTTCATTTGGTTTATCGACCATTCCTGTTTGTACTGAAATGATTTTAAATATAGGAGTTAATATTAAAGATAATAATATCGTTGAGAAAAATCTTATGACCATACTAAATGAAACAAGCATATCGGCACCTACTTTAATCTAAGAGTTCAAAATTATTATAAAAACACTTCTATACATTTGACAAGAAGAACTCTCATATCTAATTTTTTTTATGAGAAAATTTATTTTTCAAACGAATGATCCATTTGTTAGTAGGATCTCGTCGTTTTTTTACTTCTTTACCTGTTATGTATTCCTGCACAACAGCATTGATGATCCCCCCAAGTATGATGATGGTTGCTGCAAAATTCAACCACAACATCAGCACGATAAAACTTCCGATGATTTGATAACCGCTGACTCGTGTTGCGAAATACTTTGCATAAATACCAAATACTTGTGAGAGTAACATCCAACCGACTGTTGCAAAAATCGTTCCTGGAATCACTGCCTTTAGCTTTAGTTGCGCATTGGGAACGATCAAATAAATCAAAAACATAATAACGAATAAAGCAACCAACGTAATTGGCCATTTCAATGTTTGGAATTGATCAATGAAGTTCACAGAAAATTTAAAAATAGGTTGGATTGCTTCTAAAATCAACTGTCCAAGACCTAAAACGATCGTCACTCCGCTGATTGCAAACATAAACAAAAGGATCACTACAAGTGAAAAAAAACGGACGATCAAAAAGTTTTTTCTGTTTTCCACACCATACGCTTTGTTCATGGCAATTTGCAGTGCATTGATACTTTGACTCGCAGACCACAAAGCTGCCAGAGCAGAAACTGACAAAAGTCCGCCCGAGCTTTGAGTTAGCAGGTTTTTAACTGCCGGACCGATAAACTGATAGATCGTCTCTGGAATCACTTCTCGTACATATGTCAAGACTGTTTCTTGGTCGATATGGAGAAATGGCAAGATATTCCCGAATGCAATAATCAGGGGAAACAATGATAGGAGTAAGTAATACGCTACAACAACAGACGTAGTTCCCATCTCTGAATCAGTGATACGTTTTTGTGTTGTTTCAATAAACCGCATCAAGTTTTCATTCTGTTTGATTCTTGCCAAAATTTTCATAAAATTCTCCCATATCTATTCATTTAATTGATCAATAGGTACCTTCTTCACCTTGAGATGTCAAAATTCTTGGACCATCTTTTGTGATTGCTAAGGTATGTTCATATTGGCAAGACAGACCACCATCTCTTGTATACGCTGTCCAACCATTAGGATCCATTTTCATTCTCCATGTCCCAGTATTTACCATTGGTTCGATCGTGATGACCATTCCTTCTTTCAAGCGTAACCCTTTGCCGGCTTCACCGTAATGAGGGACTGGTGGCTCTTCGTGGATCGTAGGACCGACACCATGACCAATAAAATCTCGGACCACAGCTAAGTTTTCCCCTTCTACATATGTCTGGATAGCATGCCCGATATCGCCGATACGGTTGCCTACTTGTGCTTGTTCTATCCCTAAATAAAGTGCTTTTTTCGTTACTTCCATCAAACGATCGATTTCAGATGTAGATTCGCCAACAACATAAGACCAACATGAATCGGAAATTCCACCCTTTAAGTCGATACACATATCGACTTTTACTAGATCTCCGCTTTTTAGCGGTTTTTTACGTGGAAAACCATGACAAATCTCATCATTGATACTGATACATGTTGCATATTCGTATCCTTCAAAACCGATTTGTGCAGCAATTCCTCCATGGCTTTCGATATAATTACGAACAAATACTTCGATATCCCAACTTGTTATACCTGGTTTGATAAAATCTCGCAGATTTTTATGTACATCCGCTAGTAAGGCACCAGACTCTGCCATCGTTTCAATTTCTCGTGCTGATTTTAATGTAATCATACTTTCGTCTCCTTTTTACAAATCCTTTTCATTTTACCATAGTAGCTTGGATTTCGCCAAATCAGATTCTCTCAAATCGCTAAGTTCTGTTTTCTTTTACTCGATGTTTTGGTATACTTTATAAAAATGAACACTTCATTTCATTTATTAATCAGGAGGCACAACCCATGGCTTTAGCAAAAATTGTATATGCAAGTATGACTGGAAATACAGAAGAAATTGCGGATATCGTAGCAGAAGCTTTTGAAAATTTAGATATCGAAGTTGAAATCAACGAGTGTACCCAAGTGGATGCAGATGAGTTTGAAAATGCAGATATTTGTGTCGTCGCCACTTATACATACGATGACGGAGATTTACCAGATGAGATCGTTGATCTATATGAAGACTTACAAGAATTAGACTTATCCGGAAAAATCTATGGTGTGTGCGGCTCAGGTGATACCTTTTATGATGAATTTTGTAAATCGGTGGACGACTTTGATGCAGCATTCGCCAAAACTGGTGCTGTCAAAGGTGCAGAGAATGTCAAAGTCGATCTGAACGCTGAAGAAGAAGACATCGAGAATCTTGAGGCTTTCGCAAAAGCACTTGCAGCAAAAATATAAAAAGAACGCATCCTGTCGGAGAGAAGTGACAGGATGCGCTCTTTTTATCATTAGAAGCATTTAATTTCGGAAATCAACGGGTACGCTTGGCAAAGATTTTCAACGGCATAATAAATGGTTATCAATCCACTTCGATTGGTTCTTTCAAATTCAAAATAGCATCAATATTGTCTTGGATGATTTTTTCAATCTGGTGATCTGTGGGGTGGATGATGTTCGAGGACATCAAGGCAGCAATACCTGTAGCAATAATCCAAGTACCATTATGCAAGGATTCGATTTGTTCATCTGACAAGTACGCATATTGGGGGTCGGCCTTGACCATTTGTACAAAATAATTATAAGAGAAAGCCTGCATCTCCTTTCCCCCACCATATTCTTCTAAGTACAATGAACTATATAGTTTTTTCTCACGATTAGCGAAATGAATATAGTTATAAGCTAAATCAATAATCATATTCCCAGTATGTACTACAGGAAACACTTCATATTTTAAGTAATCATAGATTTGTACAAACAGTGCCCGTTTTAAGTCATCCATGTTTTTAAATTCAAGATAAATCGGTTGGGTGGAACAATTCATCTTATTTGCAATATTTCTAGCAGTAAATCTTGAAAAACCTTCTGTGGTAGCCACTTCATATGCAGCTGACAAAATCTGCTCCTTTGTAATCGTCTTTTTTCTTGCCATAATTTTTTAATCTCCTTGAAATTATTTATAACGCTTCCACCATTGATTGATTTTATTGTAACATGTTTTTTTTACTATACACAACTTGTTTTTGAATATTTACAAAAATACTCAAATCAAAGCAATCATCAAAAAAAAAGCACTATTTTTTTATACAAGAAATTAACATTTACATGTTTATACAAATTGTATATACTTTTATTAAATGTTATCATACAAATAGTTATCCGATAAATAATGAGGAGGAAAAAAACTATGTTAGCAAATTTTAATGAAAATCTTGAAAAATACGCACGCTTGATCGTTGAAACTGGAGTCAGCGTAAAAAAGGACCATACCGTTGTCCTACAAATCAACGTTGATCAGGCTCCTCTAGCACGTTTGATCACAAAAGAAGCCTATCAATCAGGTGCAGCTGAAGTCATCGTTCAATGGACAGACGATGTCATCCAAAAAGAATTTCTTTCTCATGCAGCAAATGATCGTCTTGAGCAAATCCCTCAATATAAAATTGATCAAACAAACGATTGGGTAGCTAAAGGTGCAAGTCGAATCAGTGTCGTTTCATCCGATCCTGAAGCATTTGCTGGAATCGATAGCGATCGTGTAGCCACATTTCAAGCCGCCTCTGGCAAAGCCTTGACGAATCTTCGAAAAGCGACACAAGCAAATAAAGTAAGTTGGACAGTTGTTGCAGCAGCAGGCAAACAATGGGCTGCAAAAGTCTTCCCTGATCTACCTGAAGAAGAACAGGTCGATGCTTTATGGAATCAGATCTTTAAAACTACTCGTGTTTATGAAGAAGATCCAATATTAGCTTGGGAAAAACATGATGAAACATTGGCGCAAAAAGCTGCAGAGCTAAATAAAGAACAGTTTTCTGCTTTACACTATACTGCCCCAGGTACAGACATCATTATAGGGTTGCCAAAAAATCATCTTTGGGAAGGCGCTGGAAGCTATAACGCCCGTGGCGAAAAATTCATGGCAAATATGCCAACGGAGGAAGTCTTTACTGCCCCAGATTACCGACGGATCAATGGGTATATTTCTAGTACTAAACCACTAAGTTATGCTGGGACTACTATTTCTGGAATGACATTCACATTTAAAGATGGAAAAGTCATCGATTTTTCTGCAGAACAAGGTCAAGATGTATTAGCTAAATTATTGGATACAGATGAAGGCGCTCGTTCGTTAGGAGAAGTAGCGCTTGTACCTGATCCCTCTCCTATTTCTCAATCAGGTATCATCTTCTATAACACATTATTTGATGAAAATGCATCCAATCATTTAGCACTCGGCGCCGCTTATGCATTCAGTGTAGAGGGCGGAACAGAAATGACCGATGAGGAACTAGCAGAAGCTGGCTTGAATCGAAGTCAAACTCATGTGGATTTCATGGTGGGATCCGATAAAATGAATATTGACGGAATTCGTGAGGATGGCTCAACTGTTCCCGTTTTCCGAAATGGTAATTGGGCATGATCAGTTAGCTCCCCTACTTCATTAAAGAATAAAATCAGATTTTTTCCTAAAAACTAGCAACTATCACTGACTAGGAGAAATTTTCTTGGTTAGTGGTGATTGCTAGTTTATTTTTTCTGACTATCTGCACATCTTATCCATATCCATGAGAAAATTTCTTTTGAATGACATTGATGCTAGCAATATTTGAAAGACAGCCTAAGACCTACTGAGTTACGAATACATTCTTTGATGTATTGATTTTTCTACAATTGAAAGTGCTCGAAAAATCATGAAAACAACTTTATCAAAAATGAGAAAAAAGCGATTTTTCACCTTCTCTAAAGAAAGATAAAATAACTTATTACTATCCCTAAGCTTACCAAGTTTTTTCATGGAACCAAAAAAAGCCGTACTCGAACTGGCAGACTGTTCTTGTTATACAGATTCTTTACGAAAAAATCCAACCTAGAAAAGAGGAATTAGAAATGAAAAACTCGTATTTTGATGGCGGATTGGTGACGTATATCGGCACATCGATTCTAGCTACTTTGATTACCGTGTGTACTTTCGGCATCTGTGCACCGTGGGGAATTTGCTTGCTGTATAATTGGAAGATCAAACACACAGTGATCAATGGAAAAAGACTGTATTTCGATGGTACAGCAATGCAATTATTTGGAAATTGGATTAAGTGGTTATTACTGACATTTATCACGCTGGGAATTTACGGTTTTTGGTTAAACATCAAATTGGAACAATGGCGAGTGAAGCATACGCATGTAGCAGGTTGATATTTTATGGTTGGTTTTTATCTACCAAGTACAGTTTATGTATCGAGGTGTTTCGTTTACTTCCTCTATGAGAAGTGGTGACTCAAGATAAAACATCGATACTGTTCACTACTTTATATGAAATGACAACTAGTTTTGTATAAGTACAAAGCAACCCCCTGTACCACAATGGATACAGGGGTTATTTATACGTTCCTGACTAACTATTACACGTCTTCTGTTGTGTTTGTTATTATAAGAAATGTTATCATAATAGGATTCCTTTTTGTTTGTGTTTTATTAAATTCGATTTTTTTTGGCACATAATTTGGCACAAGTACTTGTTCACCTATTTATTTAGTATAATAAATTCCACCTTTACAAAAAAACGTTTGTTCGTATACTCTTTTCGAGGTGATCTTTTATGCTGATGGAAGGAAAAACACAATTATGGTTTAAATTTGATCCTTTGAATAGATTTATCAAAATTTTTTATATGATTTATATAGAAAAGAAATCAAGCAGGGACTAACATATAATGGTATTAAAATCACTATGAGGTCCCATCCTCGTTATTTAGAAAAAGAAGAATCTTTTTATCATTTTACTTGCAAAGAATGGAA
>NZ_QPTY01000079.1:0-2988 GCF_005236045.1 Enterococcus sp. VV15 | reverse complement strand
GAAAATATATTAAGTTTGATCAATGAGAGACCGGTAAAACATTGTATAGTATTTTACACAGGATTATGGACTTGACTGAAAATGCTATTGGTTATATTTATCGATCTATATATTTTAAACTATGCTTAAACTTTTTTTGTTTATTTTTTTTTACTTTATTTATTTCTTTTTTTAATGAATCAATATTCTTGGGTACTATAGGCATTCTATTTAATGATCGCTTAATAGAGTGAATATTACTAATATTCATACTAATAATATCAGCATGAATATTAGTATAATCTAATTTTGGAATATACAAATCTTGTTTTTTATAGAAATTATTTGTTAGATACATTTGTAATTTTTTTGCTAGTGGATGATTAATTCTACAATGTTTAAGATAAGAATAAGTATTGAAGATATCTTCCATAATTTCTTTAGTTATAGAAATATCAAATTTTAAAGTTTCCAATCTATCTAGTAATATAGCAATTAATGACAAATATATTTCTTTAGTTGAATTTATATGTGGCAATTTATAGGTATACAAATATTTAGCTTGAATGCCTTTAAAAGAAAGCGAATGCTTTATTTTAGATACTTCACATTCTTTTTCTTCTCCTAATGCAATTTTTAAAGCAATATCTAATTCTTTAATTAGGCAATTTCCTACAAGATTTTGATATGTGCTAACAATTTCTCCATAATATTCATTTATTGCTAATTTTTTGATTTTTGAAAAAAAATTTTCTGAGAAATCTGATTCCATAGTATTTGAATCAGATTTCTGCATTTTTATTTTATTTAATAATTCATTAATTTGTTTTCTAATATCTACAGTACCCAAGCAAAGAACTGTAGATAGTTTTTTTACAGATTCTTTAGGTACAATATAGTAGTAATTAATAATATCTCTTTTATTACGTTGGATAGGATGAGGATCCATAGTTATTGGTTTAAAATTATTTCTTAATGAATAGAATTGATTAGCCTTATCAAAAAATTCTAACTGAATAAAATTATTTTTATTTTGTATTCTACAACTAATTTCATGGAATTGCCAATCTTCAATAGAAAAATCATAATAAGCTACTGTTATTGGTAGTATTAAAAAGCTCTCTTTTGTATTAGGAATTAAATTTTTAATTTCAAAAGGTAACAGCTCTGGTACAATTGAAGCATTTATACTATTTTCTAACGAAACTTTTAGTAATTCTATATTTTGAGATTTAAAATCATTTATGTTTAGGTCCAAATAATCTTTATATAAAGAAATTAATTCTATGTTAGGCTTATAGGATTCCATTTTTGATAAAGAAATTCTGTTATCCATTAGATTGAGTAATTGTAAAATTATTTGCATAGAAAAAAAAGCATATTCTTCGTCATTAATGAATGCTGTTCTTTTAGATTTTGCCCATTGTACTAGATGGGTATAGTACTCTTCTTGATTCATATTTATCCCTCATCTTATTATAGAAATATAATTTTTGTTATTTTAAATGAATTTATATATTTTTTACCGGTTCCTATAATTGAATGTAATACTTTCTTTCCATTTTTTTCTTTTATAAAAAGGTTGTTTTTTTATTTCTGCGTTTAAATCATCTAGACTTTTAGGAGTATAATATCCGTGTATTAATGCATTTCTTATACTTTTTATATAGTCTAAATTGATATTAGAACTATCTATAGGAAGATTTGTTCTTTGGATTTTTGAAATAACTAAATTAGAACTACTGTATAGTTGATTTGTTAATTTAGTTTGTAATGTTTTTTTAAACGGACTATCTTGACGACAATTCTTTAAATATTTATAAGTGTTAAATATTTCTATGAGGTTTGTTTGATACTCATCTTTCACAAAGTTTAGAGATTCTAAACGGTCCATCAGAATAGCAATTAAAGAAGCATAAATAGTACTAGTAGATTTAATATTAGGTAATTTATATTCTGAAAGGGAAGTATAAGAATTTAGCCTATCCATAGATAGGGGGGACAAATAACTACTAGTCTGTATTTTACCTAATGCTACTTTTAGTGTGGCATCTAATTCCTTTGAGAAACAATTTCCTAAAGCTTGGTAACTACTAATTTTATTTCCATAATGTTCTTTGCTTGATATAGTACTTAATTTAGTAAAGAAATAATCTATTATATTTGAATTAGAAAAATTAGGTAATTCGTGTGTGAAAGGTACTAATAAAACACGTTCTTTTTGTGTTTTTAAATTACTAATTCCTAATGATAATAAATCAGAAAGCTCTGGAATTTTGTCTAGTGAAACAAAATAATGATAATCAGTAATTATTTTTGGCGGAGTATTTTCATGTTTTTGGGACCAAACATAGTCTGCTTTTTTGACACGAGAAGGTATAAATAAACCAGATTTGTCAATAATCTCTACTTCAATCTGATCTGATCTTTTTCTTATAATGGAACCTACTTCATGACTAATCCATTCATTTTTCGATGAGTCATATTGAAATACACTTAATGGTATTACTAAAAAACTATCTTCTTCATTTGTAATTAAATTCTGTATTTCATCTTGTAATAATCTAGGTTCTAAGGTACTATATATGCTATTTTCTAATGATTTTTTTAAAATTAAACTATTTCTATTTTTAAAATCAGATTCATGTAGTGTTATATAGTCTTTGTAAAGAGATATTAATTCAACATTGAATTTATAATGCACTAAATCTTGATGTCCCCAAGAATTATCTTTTAAATTTAGTATTTGTAGCATCATATCAGTCATTATTGAGGCATAATCATTGGAGTTTAAGAAATCTTTTCGTTTTGTCTGTGCAAGTAATTTTAAAGTTTGGTAAGTTTTTTCTGAATTCAAAATTAAAAACCCTTTCTAATTAACTTAAATAAAAAAATAGGATATTTATATTTCAATAATTATAAAAGAAATAGAGATAAAGTCCATATAATTGTGTAAAAGATAAAAGGCCATGTAACAGCCCTTTTACGGTACAATGTTTTTAACCACAA
>NZ_QPTY01000078.1:0-3049 GCF_005236045.1 Enterococcus sp. VV15 | reverse complement strand
GACGGAAGTAAAGCAACGTCAGATTTTCTAAAAGAGCGTTATTCGGAATTAGATTCAACTGAAATTATGCTTCATGCTGATTACGATGTTTTACTGGATCAAAAAGAAGAGTTAATCAAAAACAAAAAGGAACTGGAGAAGAGTATTCGACAAATTGACAATCAGATTATCCAAGAACTTGGAATAAAGAATGCCTCTACAGGGATCACACCTAATAGGATTATTTGTTTAAAATCAGTCGTTTCTAAACGAAAAGACTTGAATAAAATAGCAGAGAAATATCCAGATGTGATGAAAGATGAGGAAATTTATAGCTTATCAACTTCAAATAGATTAGTGATAAAGGAGATTCAGTGATATGGCAACAAGTAAAGACTTAAAGAATCAGCTAACAGAACAAAACAATCAAGCAGTTGATCCTTCTAAATTAGGGCTTAAAGCTCTAATGAATACACCAACAATGAAAAATAAATTTAAAGAAGTACTGAAAGAGAAATCTGATGGCTTCATGGCAAGTGTATTAAATTTGGTAAATAACGATTCTTATTTATCTTCTGTCGATCCGATGAGCATTGTTACTAGTGCAATGGTTGCCGCTTCCTTAGATTTGCCAGTAGATAAAAATTTAGGATACGCATGGATTATTCCATATAAAGGAAAAGCACAATTTCAATTAGGATATAAAGGATATATACAGTTAGCACAACGTTCAGGCCAATATCAGTCTTTAAATGTTATCGAAGTATATGAAGGCGAATTAAAAGGCTGGAATCGATTGACAGAACAGTTTGAATTTGATCCCGAAGGTCGTTTATCTGACAAAGTCATTGGATATGTTGGATATTTTGAATTATTGAACGGATTCAAAAAAACTGTTTATTGGACAAAACAAGAAATCGAATTGCATAAACAAAAGTTTAGTAAATCTGACTTTGGTTGGAAGAAGGATTTTGACGCGATGGCCAAAAAAACAGTTTTAAGAAATATGTTGAGTAAATGGGGAATTTTATCGGTGGAAATGCAAAAAGCAACTGTAACTGACGGGAATGTTGTAAAAGATATAAATGAGAATGGAGATATTTTATCTGATACAAATGTTGAAGAAAATACACCAGAACGTAAAGAAGCAGAAAAAGTGGAAGACGTATCATCAACTATTAATGAATTTGAAGAAACATCGAATGAAAACGAACAACAAGATTCATTATTCGATGACATGAATCCACCATTATAGCGAGAGATTTTTCTCTCGCTTGTCTAAGGAGGCGATAGTGTGGCAAGACCTACTAAAGATGGTCTTGATTATTTTCCTCTTGATGTTGATGTTTTCGAAGATGAAAAAATAGAGGCTATTGCTGGGGAGTTTGGCATAAAAGGGGAAATTGCGGTAATCAAACTGCTTTGTGCGATATACAAAAAAGGATATTTCATTCTGTGGAATGATTTAACGCAAGCTACTCTTTTAAAACGCCTGCCTGGAGTAAGTAAGGAAATGCTCAATCAAATAGTGAACCGCTTAGTCATATGGGGATTTTTTGATAAAGAACTGTTTGACTCGGTCGAGGTGCTTACGAGTGAGAATATCCAAGCCACATACTTTGAAGCAACAAAAAGAAGAAAATCACCAAAACCAACTAAGTACGTAATTAATGTAAACAATAATACACAAGATGAAAGAGTTAATGATGACATTAATCCCCAAAGTAAAGAAAAGGAAAGTAAAGTAAATAAAATAAAAGATTATGAAGAAGATATGGGCGTGTACGAGTTCATTCGAAAATCTTGGGGAAAACCACCTACTGGTATTTTGCAAGGAGCATTGGGTCCATGGATTCGTGACTTGGGTTCAGAAATGGTTCTGTTTGCATTTCAATCCGCTTATGAGAATAGCGTGGAAATGCACGGTCTAAAAAAATACGTGGATAAAATACTTGCTACGTGGAAGTCACACAATGTTTCTACGCTACATGAGGCAGTCCAAGCGAAAAAAGATTGGGAAGCGAAGAAGAACAAAAAGACTTTTTCTAACTCTCAACCTAGAACACGTAAAGAGCCTATTCCTAATTGGCTTGATGATCCAGAAGGATATAACAAACGCAAAGAAGAAGAGCTAAAACGTGGATACGAAGATGTTCCATTTTGAGAGGAGGATGTGACGAATGGATTACTTAGACATTATCCATCGTTTAGAAAAAATCACCACGACAGAGTCAGCAAAACAAGATTTGAGACTAGCTTATAGAGGAATTCGAGATGAACAAGTGAATCAACTACCAGAAAAACAAGCGAAAGAACGGTTTATTTATTATATGCGTCCATATTTCATTTTTCAGCTTTATCCTAGGTTGTATCGTGAAGAAAGATGGCTCGGATTAACATTCGATGACTATCTCAAAGGAATTAACAAAGCTTTAGAAAAGCATGGCAAAGGAGCAATAGTGTAGGTGGGACATCC
Organism: Enterococcus sp. VV15; assembly: GCF_005236045.1. Classification (NCBI taxonomy): domain Bacteria; kingdom Bacillati; phylum Bacillota; class Bacilli; order Lactobacillales; family Enterococcaceae; genus Enterococcus; species Enterococcus sp. VV15. The sequence goes on along the minus strand of NZ_QPTY01000078.1, from coordinate 594 downwards.
AAAACAAACAGGTGGGACACCTAAGAAAAGACCGAGATTTTCTCTAGATGATGAGACGATAGAACAACTTAATTGGATGCATGAGGAAGATGCTAAGAAAGCAAGTCATCGAATCTATCCGTCGGATACGTTGAAGAAAATCATTAACGAAGCGTATACAGTGCGCAGAGCATTTAGAAATTAGGTATTGGAGGTTTAATCGTGGCATACGTTGTAAAAGCAATGTGTTATGTCGATTCGGAAGGATATGGAGTCCCTGATTTGAAAAAGGCAAAGCGATATAACACAAAAGAAATGGCTGAACTAGCCGCTTATGTGAGTAATGGCGAAGTGGTAGAAGTGAAAGATTATTCTAATAATCCGAATACTAATAGCCAATCTAAAAAACTTGAGCAGAAAAAAATGAAACAAGCTAAATCTAATCAGGCTTGGATGAGAAAAGTCAACAAGAAATTATAGTTAGAAATGAAAAACAATAAATTGTCCGAGAAAGCGGACAAAAAACGGTAAGGAGGACCATCAGTGAAAAACAAAGTCGCATATCGAATGATGCTAGAGCGCTTGAACAGTCGTGCGTGGGAAGAAAATGACGAG
>NZ_QPTY01000077.1:0-3210 GCF_005236045.1 Enterococcus sp. VV15 | reverse complement strand
TAATGAATGAAACAATCAATTCCACAGGGCGTAAGGTTTCTGCGTATATCCATATTCCATTTTGCGAGCATATTTGTGATTACTGTGATTTAAATATTAATATGGTTAAAATGACCGTTATATTTTTTATATAAATATCGTATAATTAGTATGAATATAGAAGAAGGAAAGAAGGTGCAATCTTGGAACCTAAAGACAAGTATTTAGATTACGCTAGGGTCAATAAAGATAAATTTATTGAAACAATCATCAATGGGAAAATCCCTGACGATGAAAAAGATGCGGTATTCATGGCCGGAAGCCCAGGAGCAGGTAAAACAGAGGTTGCACTAGGTTTAGCTGAAAATTATGACAACCATGTTGTGATTGATGCGGACTATTTTAGAACACAATTTCCAGAATACAATGGAAAGAACTCAAGTGTTTTTCAGAAAGCTTCTTCTTGGTTAGTTGAACAATCATTAAAATATGTAATTGAACATGGCTATTCTTTCATATTAGATGCTACTTTTGCTATCCTTAGTGCAGAGAAAAATATTATTCGAGCGCTAAAAAACGATTTTCGTGTCACGATTTTTTATGTTTATCAAGATCCTAAAGTTGCATGGGATTTCACTCGAAAACGTGAATTAGCTGAGGGGCGTCATGTACCAAAAGCAACGTTTATCAATGCTTTTTTTAAATCAAGAGAAAATATTGAAAAAGTCAAAGAAAGATACTCTGAAGTAGTCCTTCATATAATGATTAAGGATTATCAAAACAACATTTCTGAGGTACATTATGCAGCAGATAATATTCAATTAGTACTACCAATACAATATACTTTAAAAGATTTGGAGGAGGAATTACATGACTGAGAAAGAACAAGTACAACAAATCGTGAAAAAGTATAATAAAAGTATTGCTGATCTATCAGAAAATGCCTCAGCTAAAGAATTTAAAACAGTGATGAAGTATGTAGCAGATGAAGCAAATCGTAAGCAGCGAAAACTAGTTGGGTTGGATAAATAAATTTTTTAAACCATATTTAGTCAAGGTATGGTTTTTTTGTCTTATAAAATGATAAAAAAATAGTTGGAATCACATTGATGTGAATAATTGTTATATTTAGATTTAATAAAGTAGTCGAATAATACTTATTTCAAATTTTTCCCCGTTACCTAGGGAGATTGATTTTAGTATGATTAATTCAATATAATGAAGTGATTTTAAAAGGAGAAGTTATGAAAATTAGTAGTCAAGATAGTAAATTACAAGTATTTGTTAGTTCTCGTTGCAGTAATTTGGATTCAAATATGGAGGAGATAAATCAATATAATATTATTCGAAGGTCAATTAAAAGAATTTTAGAGGATACTGGATTATTCAATGTGTATATTTTGAAGAAGCTATGGCTTCGGCTTCTTCTTCGCAGGAGAGTTATTTAAATAAAATTGATAGAAGTGATATTATACTTTTTCTCATTGATAGTCGAAATGGGATGCAGACAGATGCTATTACAAAAGAGCATAATAGAGCAAAAGATATAGGTAAACCTAGATTATATATTATTTATGAAAATGGTGAAATGACAAGCATTCAAAAAGAACTGCAAGGTCCAGATGGTGTTAGATATAAGACAGCAAAATCTTTAGCAGATATAGTTGATCTTGCAATTGAATCAGTTATATGTGAAGTTCTAGAAAATTATTCGAATTTTCATATGAAACAATCAATTGATTTGGAAGAAAAAAAGGTTGATTCAATAGACTCGTTATCCGAGAGCTTTTTAAAAGATAATTTTTTGATAGATAAATTTGAATATGAAAAAACCAAGTCGCTTTTTGAACAAATCGCAGATTCTAGAATTACTGATACGAATAGAATTTCTAATGAACATTCAAAAGAGTATGATAAGATTTATTCTGATTTCTTACTATATAGAATCAATAAGAAAAAAGTATTAGATTTAAACTGGACTAAATTAGCAAGGAAAGACCTTTTCGAAGAAAGTTTTTATCCTTATCTTGAAAAGAGAGCCAAAGCATTCTGTGCATACCATGAAGGAGAATATGAAGAAGCGTACGAAATTCTCTTGAAGTTATACGAAGAATTAGAAAGTTCCCAAATTCCAAAATGGTATACGCAAGATATATTAATTGATTTACGTCATTTAGAATCAAAGAAAAATAGGCTCTTAAACATCGTATATAGTGAAGAGGGAATCCAAAAGAAGATTTCAAATATTAAAACACCATTATATTACCCATTAGTAGATAGATTTAGAGAAAATTCGTTTCATAAAATAATACAAGAAAGAAATAAAGATAACTTAAGATCAGAGTTTTCAGTTGTTTATGGGAATTTTCTAGGTTATATAATTGGTCAGTATATCTATAAACAATACATTACTTCAATAAGTCATTGTTCTATTGTCCATGTTGAGATGGTTTTTGATGATTTAGCAGAAATTTTTTTAAATTATTTTATTAGCACTGAGTATTTTCGTTATGGTGAGCAAGCATTAGATTTTTTAATTATATCTAACAAACAGGATATTTTTTCAAAAGTCATCACTAAATATGGAGAATTAACTAAATCTTGTAGTTATGATAAAATATATAACTTTTTTGACTTAGCAAAAGAAAAACAATCAGATTGGAAAATACAAAATGATGCGTTTTTGTTAAAAAATATTGGAAAATTTATGGATGAAGAGAGATTTACAGAAATTTTTAATGAGCTAGTTGATACACTTAACAAGGAATTAACGAAAGAAGAAATAATTATATTCAAGGTAGATGCGATCCTCGCAGCCATTAATTCAAATATAGGTAGAATTTCGGACGGAGAGGAGATTCTTAAAGCGTTTGACTATATTTTAAATGGGAAGGCACCAAGATTCTACGGAACAGTTATAGAGATATTGAATAAAATGGTACGTGATAACAATAAAAGTATCAATTTAGAATTTTTAGATATATTTCTTGGGAAAATTTCAATTTTAATTGAAAAGAAATTAATTCATTTAGATGAAAAAACTAATAATTTTTTGTTGGATTGTTCAATTCAAGTAGAAGGATCGAAAGAAAAAATTGCTGAGTTTTTAAGAGTTAATTCTATTCATTTTTATGAGAATAAATTTCAAAGAACAGATAAAGTCCATATAATTGTGTAAAAGATAAAAGGCCATGTAACAGCCCTTTTACGGTACAATGTTTTTAACCACAA
>NZ_QPTY01000076.1:0-3346 GCF_005236045.1 Enterococcus sp. VV15 | reverse complement strand
GCTGTAGAAGGTGGAACCAAGGAGTAAGATGCCGTTACCTTCGGTTCCCTAGGTTGACCTACTCTACATCTAGCTGACAGATATGCTGAAAGAAATACAGCGACATTATATTTTGTGCGTTCCATATCCACATCTTTTACTTCTGGTGTTTCATACTTCTTCACATCGAAAAGCACCATCCTGATTCCCCCAATTATGATATAATACTTGTGTCAGAAATATTATTCACAGTCGGAGGAATCCGGCTTTTTTATTTGTATTTATCTAATTCATCAAAGAATGAAAACTCTGTTTTTTGTAACATGTTTTTTATTAATTGGTTTTCTCGTTTCAAATGTTTTAGTTCTACTTGTTGGCTTACAGTACTTACTAGCAGAATTAAGATGGTTCCTGCTGAAATAATATTAATGATCATTATTCTCTTCCTTTACATTGTTAATATTCGATAATATCGTTCCTATGTTGCAGAATGCTTTTCAACGTCGCAGAAACTATAATAAAGTATCTGTCGGCTAATCAAACTAAGTGCCATTAAAGCTCCTAGAATCGCATTTCATTCTGTTTCATCATCTGCTAATTGGATCATTGCATCTTCTACTCTTTTTCCATGACTAGGAACTTTGGGCATATCTGTTATAACTGGTGATTTAATATCTACCAAAGAGCGACCTGCTATGCGCTCTAGCTGTCTATTTTTATATTCTTTTTTAGGAAACGTTATCCCATAGGTCCATTTGGGGATAATGTCCTTCATCTTTCAATAAGTTGTAAATAAATAATCTGCCTTTTTGTGTCCACTTCGTACTCATAACTATTTTAACCGTGCCGTCAGATTGCTTGATTTCACTTGTATGTGATTTTGTGTAACCGCAATTCATATGCTTTTTATAAAGCAACCACTGACCACTAACCTTACGTTGTACGCCTAATTGATGTAGTAATTTGTTTAGCTGGATAGCTGACATACCATAATCTGCCGCAATTTGAGAAGTACTGACTGTATCTTTCGAAGCGAGAATCGTATCAAGATAAGTAATTTTAGGTTCGTACTCCGCTACCTTTTGTTCAGCTATCAATCGCTTGGTTCGTTCTTCTTTCAGCTTAGTTGCTACCTCAATTAGTAAATCAGGATTGTCTAGCAATTCGTCAGTGGCATACATGCCGTGTTTTCTAATTTGTGGTAGAACGTCAGTTGCTAACCAGTCTTGGAATTTTTCAGCTAAGGCGTTATTCGCTTTAAATGCTAATTTGTAGACCATTGGTTCGCTTATGAAATCACCTTTCGACACTGGTGTCGAAAGATATTTTTCTAAATATTTATTGACTCGCTTCCAGATTACATATTCTTTTCCATTCTTTGTTTCTGTAAACCCTAAGCTTCTTGCGACTGTTTCAACATCAAATAACGATTTACCATTTTCTGTTTTAACTTCTAACTGAAATAGATTATTTTCAAATTTTTGTAGACTCATTCCCTTTTTCTCCCTTCTTCAAGAGCTTTGCGTTAGCCGTCCCATTCTGGATAGCCTTTTGTTCTAAACGGCGTTTTTTCTTCTTTACTTTTGATTTTGTCTTTCCCATACGTTTATACCTTCCATTTAAACTGATTGATTATATGGTTTATACACTCAAGCCAACCTTCTCTGTACTGATTATCTTTAGAAATATGTTCATACTCTAAGGCGCTGTCTAATACTTTGATTAATTTCAATAAACAATTCCAGTAACCAACTAAAAAGCAGACAATTCCGATTACTGCGAATACAATGAACCATAATAATTCGTTCATTTTTCATTCTCCTCTTGGATGATTACTAACATGAAAACGAAAAGTAAGATAAATAGAACTGGATAGATCATTCTTTTTCCTCCAAATCTAATCCAATATATTCAGCTTTAGAAAACCAATCATCACATTCTGGATTAATCCCCCATACAGTGGATGTTTTCTTTTTCATTGCTGTTTTTGTTTTATATATCAGAAATCCCATACCATCAATAGCACATAGAAAACGATATGTTTTACCTTTTCTATACCAGCCTCTTTTATATTTTCGTAGTAGTTCTTCCAAAGTCATTTTTATCATTCCGCTTTCTCCTGTTCTAATCCCCATTGAGCAAATGCTGCTAGGACTTCTGCCTCTTGTTTACTATTCAGTTGACGGTAGGCTAAGTTTGTATTTTTATCTGCTAATTCTGCTAATTCATAAATTGCGAGCATTGGAACTTTCAACGAATTTCTGTTACTTTTCAACCACTCCAACACGATTTGCTGGTTGTCGTTGAGTACTTGTCCATGAGTTAGAACTTCACCAGATTCCCAATCTCCTGTTTTTCTAGCATATTCATATTGTTCTGCTGTTAAACAATCGCTCATACTTCCGTCTCCTCAAACATCACATCAAAGAGTTCTTTTGCAATATTTAAAGTACTTCCATCGCTACTCAAAAATACTTCTTGATCATTCTTTGCGATAGGATTATCACTTTTCCAAATACTACCTTCATGAACAATAAACTCACGACCTTCCTCGCAATTTTCAAATTCGTCCCATTCAGGAACGCTAAATGTTTCTAGGCATTTGTATTTCATCCTTCTACCACCTCATCCACTGGCACAGCAAACAACCAGAATCTCTCATCTATTGCTTTTATTTCTGATTCCGTAAAAGTATTTTTCCATTTAGCCCCATAACGTTCTGTAGCCGCTGAGAAACACATATGAGTATATCCGGGCATTAAAAAAGTTTGGATAAGGTAGTATGTTGCGCCTGGTATTGTTAGCTTCACGTGATACAACGGTTCTTTCTCGACCTCGTCTGGAATATGAAGTTCAGTAAAATGTGTCTTATACTTTGGAAAATCGTCATCTAGTGGTGTGCCACAATATGGCGGCTCTTCTACTGGGAAATCCCACCACAAGCAATCTCCTAAATCTTCATCCCAATGTTTTGCCAACCTAGCTTTGACTTTCTGAGTTCGAATACTTGTTGATGACCAGCAACCAGTGATCATGTTATCTACCATATTTTGTAGCATCCTAAGACTCTTAATCTTTCCTGGACCGTGAATTCTTAGGTATTCTATCTGGCTTTTAATATCGCAAAGATAGTCGTTGAACTCCGGTTCGTCTAGTTGTTGGATTAGTTCTAATGCGTGTTCTAAACCCGCATATTTTCCATCATGAAAAGTACTTATACCTTTAAAGTCTTCTATGCTACCTACAAGGCTTGCTAGTTTATCAATCAATTCCTGTTTATTCATCGCTATTCCTCCAACAACTCAGGATTCTCATATATATTTCCGATGACTTCGTATTCATACCCAGCCTCATTACGCTTGAATAC
>NZ_QPTY01000075.1:0-3406 GCF_005236045.1 Enterococcus sp. VV15 | reverse complement strand
GATTGAACGGTATAAGCTTCGTCCGCATGTGCAGATGTACCCATAAAGAATAGAGCGCCGGCAGCCAAAGTTGTTCCAAAAAGTAATGTTTTAAGTGATTTCATGTAAAATCTCCTTCGTTGTTTTAAAAAGTATTTGTTGTGTTCAACGAGGAATACTTTAACACGTGGAAATATTTCATAGGTAATAGCTTCGTGACACTTTGTGACAAATCTACGTTTTTTGTAATAAATGAAGTAATATATGTAATTGAGAAAGCTTTCTTTGCCTTTAAACCAAGAAACTGTCTTTATGACATTCACAAAGCCAAACTATTAAGAAAAGGTAAAATAGGTAGGTTAATTATATTATTGCACTGATTTTAGAGAATCAGCAGAAAAAAGCAGAGTTCGATACCTAAGGATTTATTTTCACAAAAATAAAAAAGAACGCTAAAAATCTGTATTTCTAATCCTTAAGAAATAGTAGCTTCTTTTTAAGTAGGATACCACTGTTTATCTAAGTTTAGAGGGTAAGGTAAAAGCAACATCACTTTTACCTTACCCTCTATGATTTATTTAGTGGTTCTCTTACACTCTTTTGTTTATATGAATGAGTCTATCGTTCGACTCTGTTTGTAAGTAGCGGAAAGAATTTCAAACAATAAATAGCACAAATACCTACGACAATATAGATGACTTTCGCTAAAATTGTTGTAGAACCGCCAGCAATTGTAGCAACTAGATCAAATTCTAATAAACCAACCAATAACCAATTCAATCCCCCAACGATCAATAGTGTTAAAGCAATTACGTCTAATGTTTTCATTGTTATTTCTCCTCTCCTATCTGACATAAGTTCATTATAAACGAATCTAGAGGCTACGGCTAAAATACTGCTTGTGAGGATCTTAGTGATGGAGCAATTTATTTGAAAAATATGCTATTTTTCGAATAAAGTTTGTGTGTTGATTGTACCCTTACAAGGGTAACGCTGATAAGAAAAGTATTCTCGGAGTATAAGGTGAGTAGATCATATAAGAGCTGAGAGGGATGGTTAATAGGTGAAAAGTTTCGAACAAAGCAAGAAACTTTTATCAGGTAACTAGCAGATAATTCTTGCAAAAAAAGAACTTGTGTTCGTATAATTGCTGTAAGAGGTGAGTAAAATGGAACGTAAATATGGAACTGTAAGTAAAATCAGAACACTCAAACTTAATGCCCGTCCATTGATCCGTTTTACCTTAGATAACGTGAACTGTTTGATTGCTGCCCATAGCCTAAACTTCTTGGCAGAAGTCGACGAGGGAATGAAGCTGTATGTGAAAGGCTACTATAACCAGCGAAATCAATTTGTTGTCAAGGATTATACGGTCTTAGGTAAATCCAAAATTGCTGTGATTTTCGAAAAGAGCAAGTATCCAAAGAGAAATTATTCAAAATAGATGATTGTAAGTAACATAGCTTTTTTATAGAAAACGTATCGGTTAGAATGACATGGTTAGACTATTTTCTTCTATATAATATAATTTTTGCGTGTGAGAGAAATTCTCTTTATAGATGAAGAGGATAGGAAGAGGGAATTAAAAGTTATGAAAAAAAGCGAAGCTAACTATAAACGCGTTTCTCACATGGCAGTCCCCCGTTTTACTGACTATGATGAGGTGGTTATATCAGTAAGATTGGTCTTCTACAGGCACGATCCATTATTGATCAATTGATATTTTGTGAAATCTATAGAAGATGATCCTTGCATTGTTTGGATATCCATGCTATATTAAGTAAGTAATCTAATTTGAAACGTAATCTGAGCGATATATTCACACTATAAAAACTCCTTTTACTAAGTAATATTAATTGCAACAAAACACGTATTATATACGTATTAGGAGGAAATATATATGAATAACGGTACAGTAAAATGGTTTAACTCAGACAAAGGTTTTGGATTTATCACTGGTGAAGATGGGCAAGATGTATTTGCACATTTCTCAGCTATCCAAGGCGAAGGTTTCAAAACATTAGATGAAGGTCAAGCAGTGACTTTTGATATTGAAGAAGGTCAACGTGGCCCTCAAGCAATAAATATCGTAAAATAATGTTGAACTTTAACCACCTCTTATAGGGTGGTTTTTTTATTTGTGGTAAAACTGCTTCTATACAATACATGTGAAAATTGACAGGCTCAAAAAGTGTGGGTAAGATATTTATATCACCTTATACTTTATTGGGTCTGTTTTTTATTTTTTACTTTATCGGTATGCTGAATAGTGAGAGGTGCCTGTTTTGCAACAGTTGGTATCTAGCTGCAAAGTGTCATCATTATGGAGTCAGCTGGTTCAGGGAGTTTACACCACTCAGTCATAGAATTTAGTCTTATAGGAATTTCAGATAAGAAGTGAGGAGGCGGAAAAATGGCAATTACTGTGAACATCTATTATAGTGGCGAAAATAGCAATGCAAAAAGATTTGCAAAAGAAATGATTTCAACCGGGACTGTCGATGCGATTCGTGCAGAAAAGGGTAATCTTAAATATGAATACTTTTTCCCTATGGATGATGAAGAAACAGTCCTTCTGATTGACAGTTGGACGGATCAGCGCGCAATTGATCATCATCATGATTCGCCTATGATGACCCGTATTGCTGAACTGAGAGAAAAATATGATCTGCATATGAAAGTAGAACGCTATATAACGGATGAAAATGGAATTCCTCAAGAAGATTCAACATTTATCAGAAAGTAGATAGATAACTGAAAATACTATTACGTTTTTTTATAAGATTCCTTATACATTTTTTAGAGAGTCATTGTTGCTCTTTTGGTGGGATGTCTATTCTTCCTATGAGAAAACAATAAAGAATCAAAATGAACTTTTTATAACAAAAAAGAGGGCAAGAAAAGCTGATCACTTTTCTCTAGCCCTCTTTTATTATGCAGATGATGGGACTCGAACCCACACGAGCGTTAGCTCACATGACCCTCAATCATGCTTGTCTGCCAATTCCAACACATCTGCGTGAATCTAAAAATTATAGTCCTATCAATAAAAAGCATGCCTACGTTATAATAGAAACAACAATTAATGATAGCGAAAAATGAGTTAGATGTCAAGCTGAAAAAGGAGTAGAAACATGAAGAAATACGATGGTGAATTTGCTTTATTGGGGATGCTTATCGGGATTCCAATTGGGATGATTTTCGAAAATTTGATGTTTGGTATCGTACTTGGAATCATCATTGGCATCGCGATGGATTGGTTAGCAAATTTATGGGATAAATATCGCTAAAACAAAGAAAATGACAATAAAAATTTTAAATAAAAAACAAATTTTATTTTGGTTTTATGAAGTCAAGTCCATAATCCTGTGTAAAATACTATACAATGTTTTACCGGTCTCTCATTGATCAAACTTAATATATTTTC